>CALXKS010000061.1 GCA_944389015.1 uncultured Spirochaetaceae bacterium | reverse complement strand
GATCGGGGAGTATAAGAGCGTAAAGGCTGCCGCAATCCAGATAAGAGCAAACACGCCTTTGTCTTGCTTTACAATACTATAACCCTCTTTCATTTCAATCCAGAAACTTGTATCAGAACGTGTTTCTTCGGCTTTTTCTGGCTTCGGTATTCTGATAAGTGCTACAGCTAGTGATGCGATAATCGCGCCCGCGATATCCAGAGCTACCATGCCACTGATGCTCCAGATTTGATATAGCACACCGGCAACCGCCGTTCCGGCAATATAGCCGATTGTCTGTAAGGACTGCGTATAACCGGCACACTTTGTCAATTGTTCCGTCGGGACAATCAGCGGAGCCACCGCACTTATTGCAGGAGTATGGAATGCTGTCCCAATACTCCGGACTGCCAGCACAGCAATCACCAACCATACAGGCAATGAACTGTAGAAAGAGACGACAGCAATTATCAAACTGACAAGTGCAATAAAGAGGTCGGCAACAATCAGTACGGTTTTTCTGTTCATCCGATCTACAAGAGTTCCTGCTACTGTTCCTAAGACGGCACTCGGAAGAAAGCCTGCCAGTGATGCCATGGAGAGAATAAAGGCCGACTGTGTTATTGCAGTCAAATACCAGATCAATGCCATCTGCAAAACAGCGCTTGTAAGGACGGATACTGCCTGCCCTGCCCACAAGATGTAAAAAGTTCTTTTCCAATTTGTATTATTCATTTTTGTTTTCCTTGCATTTTATTACAGGAATCCAGATCTCACTATATGCGTAATTCTCTTTCTTGCTGTCCATCTTCGTGAAAGAAAAAGAAAGAGATTCGGCCAGTTCATACCCGGAGGTCAAGAACCATTCTGAATAGGTTCTTGCATAAGTATTCTGAAGTGTTGAAGGATAAGGCCCTTCATTCGGAAATATAGCCCATGTGCAGGCTTTCATAGGAATCTTTTCCAAGCCTTCCCCTATGTCTTCTTCTGTTGTCAGAACACCGATCAGATGCGTTAGATAACCTTCTTCTTTCATGAAATCCGTATCTGAGTTGTAGGATACGTTGACTATTTCAAATGGTTCTGTATTCTGCAGGCGATGCAGTTCATCCTTTTGCCTTTGCGTAATACTTTGCTCCAGCTTTACTATCTCCTGATTGACACCTTCGAACTGCATTGATACTCTTGCGCTCACGCCAGCAAAATTGAATGCTGCTTTTTCAATAATCCTGCATTTCATCCTGTTTCCTCCTTTTACCGTTATCGAGAAAGTGAATCTTGGGAATGATATGCACTTTTTCTGTCTTGCTGTCTCTGAAGGAAGCAATCCGCTCCATTTCTTGAATGCCCTTGAAAATCCATCTACGGACTGGTACCCGTACTTGAATGCGATATCTGTTACTTTCCCGCCATTAACCAATTCGTAATTCGCCTCTGCAAGCCTTCGATTTCTGACATATTCATTCAATGATATTCCTGTCAGAAAGAAAAAGATGTTCTTGAAATGCAGCTTTGATACGCTGATATTACCCAGGGAGTTATCGATGACGTCATCATCAAGTAAATGCTTCTCGATATAGTCTATTGTCTCAATCAGTTGGTCCAGCATTAGCATATCTCCTGAAAAAATGCTATCAAATTTCCTGAATCATTGCTCGACTCCTTGAAATACATATTGTCGGTATCGCTTCTTATACGCTGAATAATCAAAGTTTATTCCGAATGTGAGGATATGCATACTGTCGATGCCAGGCAATGACTGTTTTATGTTTCAGTTTCAGAAGCTGGAATTTTCTGGATGAAAAAGCCGCTGGTATAATACCATTTCTGTTTTAATTGAACTCTAAAACGAAATACACACTATAAAACGAAAATACCCATAGGGGTGGCTAAAGAATCTGAAAGTACAGAAGAGGGTGGATTATTCTCTTAGGCATCTTCTTGTTAATCTTCATGGTGTTGTTTGTATAAATTAAATGTTCGTTTTATAACTTCTTTTAATATAAAGAATAATTCCATTACTCGTGATTCTGCTGAGATATGTCTCAAAATCCCGATTGTATCAAAAGTGTAAATATCACATGATCAACAACTTTGATTCCAATTAATCGTTATAGCCGTCTTCTCACACTATCTGGCAAAACTCTATACAATTGGGCGAAACTCAAAGAGGGGTGGCTAAAATTTCCAAGGAAATACAGAGGTTGCCGGAATAAATTCTGAAAGCGCATTATTCCTAGGCTGCTGATGGTCTCCAGATGATAGACATATTCTGGTAAGCTGCTTCGCAACTCTTTGTATATAAAGAAATAAGGAGCGGCTCCTTGGAATACCGCTCCTTGCTTTTCAAGAAAAGGCTTTGTATCACCTTCTGTGTCTTAAGATGGAGCTGATCGGACTTGAACCGACTACCTATTGAATGCCATTCAATCGCTCTAGCCAGATGAGCTACAGCCCCGATTACTGTGACATGTTAAACATTAATCATGGGAAAATCAAGGGGATTGTATCTCCTTGGTTTCTTGATTACTGCGATTATATCATTGAGATTGCGTATGTTTATATCAATTGTCATAACTTGGTTTTTGGATTCTGTTTTGATGACAATTGAGAAGCCAATTCGTTTAGAATGGAATCATGAATGCGCTTAATCTTGAGACTGTGAATATCTCCCCAGACCGTACAAAGCTTGTGATTCTCGATCAGACCTTGCTCCCGAATGAGATAAAGTATCTTGAACTCGATGACAGGGAAGCAATCTATGAAGCGATAAAGAAGCTGAGGGTGAGAGGAGCTCCTGCCATCGGTGTTGCTGCTGCATATGGAATATTTGTGCTTATGAGAAAATATGATGGCTCTGATAAAGAAGCCTTTGCTTCTCTCTTCAGGAAGGAGAAAGATTACCTTAACTCTTCACGCCCTACTGCGGTAAACCTTTCATGGGCTTTAAGGAGAATGGAAGAAGTCATGGATGATAATATCTCCTTCATGAGCATTCCTGAGCTTATAGATAGACTGGGGGCCGAAGCCGATGAGATCATGAGAGAGGACATATCGCTTTCAAGAAGCATCGGAGAGCACGGTTTTTCTCTTCTCCACCATGGAGATGGAATCCTGACACACTGCAATGCGGGGACGCTCGCTACTGCGAAATACGGGACAGCGCTTGCACCAGTCTATATTGCCCTCGAGCATGGATGGAATGATCTCCGTGTATACTGCGATGAAACAAGGCCGTTGCTTCAGGGTGCAAGGCTTTCTGCTTTCGAGATGCAGACAGCAGGTGTTGATACAACGCTTATCTGCGACAATATGGCTTCGATTGCGATGAAGAGAGGAAAGATAGATATCGTGTTCGTGGGAGCTGACAGAGTAGCTGCCAATGGCGATTTTGCCAATAAGATCGGGACAAGCGGGGTCGCCATCCTTGCCCATTACTATGGTATTCCATTCTATTGCCTTGCGCCGTCTTCTACTATAGATATGTCTGTCGCATCGGGAGAGGATATCCCGATCGAGGAGAGAGCTCCGGAGGAGGTTACGGAGATGTGGTATAAGCATCGCATGGCTCCTGAGGGGGTGAAGGTCATGAATCCTGCGTTCGATATAACCGATCATACCCTGGTGACCGGAATAATAACGGAAAAGGGCATAGCCTATCCTCCTTTTGAAGAATCATTCAGAAGCATGGGGATAGTATGAGATTCCTTGTTCTTGGTTCAGTGAATATAGATATGACATTCAGGGTCGATCATATAGCGTGTGCTGGTGAGACTCTGAGCAGCAAAGAGCTTGAAATCAATGCGGGAGGGAAGGGAGCCAATCAATCGGCAGCTCTTGGAAAAGCCGGGATGGAGGTCTGCTTTGCGGGCAAGATGGGCTCAGATGGTGGCTGGATTGTCCCGATTCTCAGCGCGGCAGGCGTGGATGCTTCTCTTGTGATATCCTCTGATGGCATCCATACCGGGCAGGCTATCATACAGGTAGATAGCATAGGGCAGAACTGCATCATTCTGAATGCAGGAGGAAATAAGACATTTACGGAAAGTGATATCGATTCAATCATCGGGGGATTCTCCCAAGGGGATGCAATCGTGCTTCAGAATGAGATCAATAATGTTTCCTATGCGATCAGCAAGGCAGCTGAGCGAGGGCTTATAGTGGTATTCAACCCGTCTCCGTTTGATTCTGCCATAGATACCTTGCCTCTGGATCTGGTTGATATCTTCTTTGTCAATGAGATCGAAGGCGCGGCTCTTGCCGGCTGTTTTCATGTTCCTGCTGATGATAAGGGCTTCAGATCCATTCTGGAGGCTATTGGCAGGAAGTATCCGAAAGCCGTGATTGTGCTCACTGCCGGAAAGAATGGGGCATATTGCCTAGACAGTGAAAGAAATGTTTTCTTTGCTCCCATAGTGGATTATCCTGTAGTGGATACGACGGGAGCCGGGGATACCTTCTGCGGTTATTTCCTGGCATCCAGGGCTTTGGGGAAGGATTATAGTGAATCATTGATGATAGCAAGCAGGGCTTCTGGCATTGCGGTATCAAGAAGAGGAGCTATGGAATCCATGCCTTCTGCAGATGAAGTATTTGGAGAGTGAATTATGGATATTCTGGAAGCAAAGAAGAGTGTTGCCGATTTCATGGGAAGATGCTATCAGCGTGGTCTGACTACAATCACAGGAGGGAATATAAGCATGAGGTATGGAGATCTTATGCTGATTACCCCATCAGGCAAGGCAAAGTCCTCACTGTGCGCAGAGGATATCGCGGAAGTCAGGATCTCCGATGGAGAGAATCTTACACCTGATCTCAGGCTCAGTATTGAGAGCGGGATGCACAGGCTTGTATATGTCAAGAATCCTGATATCAATGCCGTGGTGCATACCCATCCTATATTCTGCTGTCTTTTTGCGGCTTCTGAGGAGGAGATCGATACATCGCTCATTGCTGAGAGCTGGTATCTTCTCGATAAGGTCAGGAAAGTCCCTTATGCACTGATGGGAACAGAAGAGCTTGCAGAGAGGGTCTCTGATTATTCTGTCGGACGCAATGCCCTCCTGATGGAGAATCATGGTGCCATTACCTTTGGAAAGACACTGATAAAAGCATTTGACAGGCTTGAGTGCCTTGAGCAGGCAGCGAAGCTGACATACCTATCGAAAGCCGTGAAGACAGCAGGGCTTTCTGCACAGCAGTGCGAGGAGATTTCCGGACTCAGATGAAGATACAGCTTGAGACGATCCCCGTATGGGATGGAGTGAAGGAAGGAAGCGAGTGCTTTATCTGCTCGCTGATGAAGAAGGCTGAGGAGGATGGTGTGAGATACTACCTCTCCTCAGCAGTCATGACTCCGGAAGTACGTGTGGAGACAAATACCCATGGGTTCTGCCAGCATCACTTCTCAATGCTGGCTGAAGGCGGAAAGCCACAGTCGCTGGCTCTGGTGATGGATACATTCTATGATGAATCGAAGCGCATTCTTGCACCCTATGCAGATAAGGTGCATTCTGCCTCAAGTGCAAGGAAAGCTGAGAAAGCAATTAATGCGTACTTCGATGCTTACCATGAGAAGAGGGAGAAGGGCTGTCTTATCTGTTCCCGCATGGAGGATCGTCTCCTCAGGTACTGCTACACCGTAGCTTCTCTCTGGAAGGAGGATCCAGAGTTCAGAAAAGCTCTTCTGGACTCCAAGGGATTCTGCGTTCATCATACAGAGGCCCTGCTGAAGATTGCGAAGGAAGCTCTGTCCGGTGATGATCTGCTCTCGTATTATCACGATATATTCTCTCTGATGGAGAAGAATCTCGACAGAGTCCAGCATGATGACTGGTGGATGACCCAGAAGTACAAGAGCGAGAATAAGAACAAGCCATGGAATGGATGCGAGGATGCTCAGAGGAGAGCTGTGTATAAGCTTGTCGGAGAAGGGCAGGTCATAGATCCTGTATAAGCTCTTCCTTTCTCTTCTTCTCTGGCCTCAGCTGCAGCATCAGCTGGCCATCATCCTTTGATTTCTCCGGGATTGGAAGACGCTTTAGCACTGTCTCATTGAATGTTTCCTTATCTATGTGGAGGTATTCCACATAGTTGTCATCGAAACGGTAGATGAGTATCCATGATTTATCATGGAGAAGCGAGAATGCAAGAGTCAGCCCTGGTGCTTTCTCCCTGTGGTACTCTATGGCTTTCTTCTTCTCTTTCTCAGTAAGATAGCCTTCGGACCAGAATATCGCGAGAGGGATCTCATCTTCCTTCCAGATGAGTACATCTGCTCCATCTGTATCTATATCAATCGTATACTGGAGCGGGAAATATGGCCTGAGACGCAGTGCGATCCTGTGGGATATCGCGCTCTTCCTGTGTCTCTTGCCATCCTCGGAGAGATCATTGGAAAAGAACTCCGCCATCCCCAGCCTGAATGCCGTGAAAATCTCGAATCGTTCTTCAAGCCCTGCCATCAGATGAACTCCGTTATAACATCGATTTCAGAGACATTCGAGATCGTCGCATACACAGAGCATTCCTTCTTTGCTCTTCCAATAAGCGAAAGAACCTCCTCCTCGCTATCAGCACCTTTTACTGTGATTGCGATCTCCGTATGTCTCAGAGTCGTAGGGACTTCATCCCTTTTCATGCCTTTCACGGTTATATCCATCCCCTCCCATTTTCCATCATGGGGAAATGAGGCCAGTGTCAGATAGAAACATCCGGCAAGGGCGCCGAGAAGGTATTCATAAGGACCTGTTGACTGAGTATAATCGAACTCGCTCCCGATCTCATTCTCGAAGTATTTCCTGCTTCCGGAGAAATGTGCGGTTATCTTTCTTTCGCGTGCCATATACGGATTATATCATCAGAGACTGCGATATGCACCATGCAGTAGCAAAAGCCCATGTGAGATTATAGCCTCCTGTATCCGCATCGGCATCCAGAACATCCCCGGCTGCGTATAGACGCGGAACAAGCTTTGATTCCATTGTCTCAGGATTGAACTGGGAAAGGATGGCGCCTCCTGCCTCGGTCATTGCATTCCTCTTCATAGGCCATGCCTTTGTCCTGAAAGATGAGATTTCCTCAGTGATGGTTCTTTCTTCGGATTTTGACAGATTGCCGACCTTCTTATCCATCAACGCATTGCCTATAAGCGCTCTTAGCAGTCTTTCTGGGAGATCTATGGCGTTCTTTACGAGCTTCCTGGGATCTTTTACCCTGAGTTCTTTCATGTCCGCATCAGAAAAGGATAGTATGATTTCCTCTCCGTCTGCTATGTCGCGGGATATATTGAGTATCACAGGCCCTGATATCCCATCATGAGTGATTACAGCCTCTCCTTCAGCTGTCTTCCTGCCGTATCTGACCCGCACGCTGATTGAGACCCCTTCGGCTTCTCTGAGATTCCTCTCCGTACGCAGCGGAGCAAGCGCAGGCCTCCGCGGTGTTATCGTATGTCCGAATGAAGAGAGGATGGAATAGCCGCTTCCGCGGTATCCCGGAGCGGACGCTGAGCAGCCAGATGCAATCACAAGGGCAGGGGACTGGAGAACAGATCCGTTATCCAGATAGACATTGAACAGATTGCCATTTTTATCTGCTCTTATGACCTCTCTGCCTATGATGATTCTTCCTGCATCAGGTATGAGAGCCCTTACTGCATCCTCTGCATTATCTGTACATGGAAAGACCCTTCCATCGTCCTCTGTCTTAGATCTTATACCCAGCTGCTCCATATGCCTGATGATGTCCTCAGGTGTATGGGAGTAAAGCACCTTGCGTATGAAAGGAAGGCTTCCGTTGTAATGTACAAGAAGCTCCTGCACAGGGGATGCATGGGTGAAGTTGCACCTGCCGCCGCCTGTTGCCCGGAGCTTCTTTCCGCATAGCGGATTCCTTTCCACTATTATGCTATCAGGCACAAGGGTCGACAGATATAATCCTGCCGCACCCCCGCCTACGATTATTGCTCTCACTCTTTCCTGTCTTCAACAATGCTGATATGAAGCTCTTCAAGCTGCTTCGGATCAACAGGGGAAGGACAATCATCCATTGGTGACAGAGCTGCAGTGTTCTTCGGGAATGCGATGACTTCCTTGATCGATGACTGTCCTGCGACGATCATGCAGAGCCTGTCAACTCCCGGAGCGATGCCTCCATGCGGTGGCGGTGAGAAGCGGAATGCATCGAGAAGGAACCCGAATCTTTCCTTTGATACCTCATCAGGTATATTGCAGATTCTGAAAATCCTCTTCTGAAGCTCCACATCATGGATTCTTATCGAGCCTGATGCCAGCTCATATCCATTGAGGACAAGATCGTAGAGATCGCCTTTCACCGATCCTGGATCTGATTCAAGGGTATCAAGATACTCGGCCTGCGGCATCGAGAACATATGATGAGCTGCTTCCCAGTGTCCTTCATCCTCGTTGTATTCGAAGAGCGGGAAGTCGATGATCCAGCAGAACTCATACCCGGGCTTTATCACTCCGAGATCTGCTCCGAGCTTAGAGCGTACTGCTCCCATGCTTGTACAGCACTTCTTCCAGTCCTTGTGTGCTACGAGAAGGATAACATCACCGTCCGCTGCGCCTGTTGCGGAAAGAACCTCTGCTTCCTTACCCTGGAAGAACTTTGATACACCGCCGGAGATAGTGCCGTTATCAACCTTCATCCAGGCAAGTCCATGGGCTCCATAGATCTTTGCAGCGCTCTCGAGCTCAGCAAGATACTTCCTTGTATAATCGAAGCCCTCTTTGTGCGGAGCTACGATATATTTCACGCACCCTCCTTCACTGAGAGTCTCTGTGAAGGCATTGAAAGTCGAAAGAGAAGCGAATGACGATGCATCATGGATCTCAATGCCGAATCTGAGATCTGGTTTATCAGAACCATATGTGTTCATCGCATCATGGTAGGTAAGTCTTCTGAAATGCGCAGGAAGCTCAATGTCCAGAACAGATCTGAATACATAGCCGAAGAGATCCTCCATCATGGCAAGGACGTCATCACGCTTTACATAGCTCATCTCTATATCCAGCTGAGTGAACTCAAGCTGCCTGTCGCCTCTTGGATCCTCATCACGATAGCAGCGTGCAATCTGGAAGTACTTATCGAATCCGGATACCATCAGAAGCTGCTTGTAGAGCTGAGGGGACTGAGGGAGAGCAAAGAACTTTCCCGGATAAATTCTTGATGGAACAAGGAAGTCCCTGGCTCCTTCCGGTGTGCTTCTGATAAGAGTAGGGGTCTCTATCTCAAGGAAATCTGTCTTGTAGAAGTACTCTCTTATGGCCTTTACGATCTGATGGCGCAGGACAATGCGCTTCTGCATTCCATTCGTCCTGAGATCCAGATAGCGATAGCGTAGCCTGAGATCTTCTCTTGCGCTGTTCTCCTCATCGATCATGAATGGCAGCACATCGCACTTGGAGAGGATTTCTATTTTCTCTGCCTTAACCTCTATCTCACCGGTAGGCATGTCTGGATTGATCATGTCATCGGGCCTGCGTCTGACCAGACCTTTGACTGCGATGCAGTACTCCAGCTTCAGCTCTGAAGCGATCTTCTGCAGGCTTTCATCGGCATCATCATCTACGACTATCTGTGTCAATCCATATCTGTCACGCAGATTGATGAAATGAAGAGCTCCGTGATTTCTGTCACGATGCACCCAACCGTTAAGGATAACTGTTCTACCTTCATCTGCAGCACGTAGTCCGCCGCACGTAGCTGTGCGCTGCATGAATGCTTCTTCCATATTTTCCTCCGTCTCCGGCCGTATTCTATCATCTGGAAGAATAAAAGAAAAGGCGAGCAGGTGCTGTTTGTCCGTGGGGGGATCTGAGGTTTTGCATCCTTGCTCGCCAAGCTTAATATGGCATATTTCAATAAGCTTGGGAATAGGACAATATGAAGATTCTGAGAAGTTTTTTCATGTTTTGATATAAATTTTTTCCAGATAGTCAATAGCTTATCCCCTATGAAAGTCGTAAAAATACTACAAAGTGAGGAATTTTTCTCTTAATCCAATGAAAATGTGTGAAATTGCGAATTTGCGTGGTATCTTCTATCCGTGAATACAGATTTTGCTGATTTCTATACGGTTTCTCCTATATCAGGCGGTGAAGAAAGCAGTACGGCCTCTCTATATGAGAATGGTAGGGTGGCAGTGCCTGTCCAGCCAGATGAACTTCCTGCCTGGTTCGTTCCTGTGAGAATTTACGGGGTGGAAGGGTTCCTGTCAGCCAGGAATGTCATTTCGGTCAGCTATCAGCCTTCATTCATTTCCCCTGGCCATCTTTTCAGGGATGATTCTCTTTCCATCGTATATGGATCCCCGAACGGAGAAAAAGCAGGCACCCGCCTTGTTATATGGGGTGCCCGCATAATTCCTTTTATAGACCGTATCAGGACTTTCTCGCCTGAGTGTGATGTTTCCATGGCAATGAAGCTTCTTGCTGAGAAGCTCGATAGCCTCTCTGCCATCATTTCATCCGTGGAAGCTCCCTTACAATAAAGCGGTTCTCCTGCAGATAGCGTATTGCCTCTACGGCAGCTTTTGCAGCGCTTGTTGTCGTTGTATATGGGATATGGGCTCTGACTGCTTCTGTCCTTATATCATCATCGCTCTTCCTTGAATGCGATCCCATCGGGGTGTTTATGACAAGGTCAGCTTTATGGTGCCTGATATAATCCACTATGTTCGGATGGCCATCCTGTGTTTTGAGGACAACATCTGCAAGAATGCCTTCGCTGAATAGATCACGGGCTGTTCCTTTTGTAGCGAGTATATGGAAACCAAGCTCTTGCAGGGATCTTGCGATAGGTGCGATTGTCTTCCTGTCTTTGCTGTTGACGCTGATGATCACACGGCCGGATGTTGGAAGCTTATTGGAGGCTGCGGCCTGGCTCTTTGCGTAAGCCTCACCGAAAGTCCTTCCGTATCCGACTACCTCTCCCGTGCTCCTCATCTCAGGTCCAAGGATAGGATCGACATGCTGGAAGCGGTCGAAGGAGAATACAGCTTCTTTTATTGCCCAGCCCATAATGCAGCGTCCCTCAGCATAGCTTCCTCTTTCCTTTACCAGACCCTGCTTTACCAGATCTTCTCCAAGCCATACCCTGACAGCAGCTTCAACAAGATCCACTCCGCTGGACTTGGAGATGAATGGGACTGTTCTGCTTCCTCTTGGATTGACTTCTATTATGTAGAGCTTCCCATCCTTCTCCGCGAATTGGATATTCATCAGCCCTTTCACGGAGAGCTTCCTTGCGAGCTTAAGAGTCCAGGATCTCATCTCATCCAGTATTTCAGGCTTGCTTTTGTATGGTGGGAATACTGCAGCGCTGTCTCCGGAGTGAATGCCTGCTGCTTCAATATGCTGCAGTATACCTCCGATGTATACGGATTCTCCATCAGAGACAGCATCAAGGTCATATTCAAAAGCGTCTTCCAGGAACTGGTCTACAAGCACAGGAGCCTCCGGAGATACTGTCACTTCCGGTTTCCTCATGAATTCCTCAAGCCCTGTCTCATCATAGGCGATGAACATTGCCCTGCCTCCGAGTACGAATGAGGGCCTGAGGAGAACAGGGAAACCTATTTCCGCAGCTTTTTCCTTGATCTCGGCAACGCTTGATGCGCTTCTGTTCTCTGGCTGTCTCAGGCCAAGTTCCTTTACAAGCTCTGCGAAAAGCCCCCTGTCTTCAGTACGGTCGATGGATTCAAGACTTGTACCGACAATATGGGCTCCATTTCTTTCAAGCTCTGCCGCCATATTCAGCGGGGTCTGACCGCCGAGCTGCACAACAACATCAGCCGTGCCCTCCTTCTTCATTATCTGGAGTACTGACTCCGCTGTCAGCGGCTCGATATAGAGCCTGTCCGATGTATTGTA
Source organism: uncultured Spirochaetaceae bacterium (assembly GCA_944389015.1). Taxonomy (GTDB): domain Bacteria; phylum Spirochaetota; class Spirochaetia; order Sphaerochaetales; family Sphaerochaetaceae; genus Ornithospirochaeta. The sequence continues at coordinate 12,812 of CALXKS010000061.1, read as the reverse complement.
GTCAGTTGAGACGGTCTCGGGATTGCTGTTGATCATTATAGTCTTCCTGCCATGCTTCCTGAATGCCTTGGAGGAGAGCGTGCAGCATGTGTCGAACTCAAGTCCCTGTCCGATCCTGTTCGGCCCTGATGCGACGATTATCACAGCATCCTTGCCGAGTCCTGTGCCTTCATCCTCTTCATCATATGATGTATAGCAGTATGGAGTGAGAGCCTCGAACTCGCCAGCGCATGTATCCACATAGTGTCTTGCAGGAGTAAGAGGCGAGGGCAGGGCCTGATGTGAAACTGAGGCGATATGCTTATCTGAAAGCCCAGCTTTCTTCGCTTCTCTGTAAAGTTCATCGGTAAGGGTTTCAGTGCTGAGCCTGTCCTCCAGCTCCTTCATCTCCATCAGCAGAGAGAGGAAGTAGATATCATAGCCTGTGATATCCGAGAGCTTATTCAGGTCAGTCTCTCCATCCTTGATTGCGGTATATGCAGCGAGGAATCTCAGCGGATGTGCTGACCTCAGAAGCAGATCGGTGTCATAGATTGATTTATCAAGCACTTCAATTCCCTCTCTCTTCTGCTCTGCGGATCTGAAAGCCTTGTTTATTGCTTCAAGCGCAGTGCGGCCGAGGGCAAGAGCCTCTCCGACAGATCTCATCTGTGTTCCAAGCGCAGCAGCCTCGAATGGGAATTTCTCCATCTCGAATCTGGGGACTTTGACCGCCACATAATCAAGCGCAGGCTCAAAGCATGAAACAGAAGCACCCGTTATCTCATTCTGGACTTCATCGAGTGTGTAGCCTACTGCAAGCTTCGCCGATATCCTTGCGATGGGGAATCCCGTGGCCTTGCTTGCGAGGGCTGATGATCTGGAGACTCTCGGATTCATCTCGATCACTACCATGCGCTTATGATCCGGAGAGAGGGCGAACTGGACATTTGACCCTCCGCAGTCGACGCCGACCGCACGAAGGATCTCGATCGAGGCAGTTCTCATTTTCTGGTATTCCTCATCATTGAGGGTCTGTATCGGGGCAATGGTTATTGAATCTCCGGTGTGCACGCCCATCGGATCAATGTTCTCGATGGAGCAGACTATGATCGCATTGTCCTTCCTGTCCCTCATGACCTCCATCTCAAACTCCCTCCAGCCGATGAGGGATTCTTCTATGAGGACTTCATGTACAGGACTTACAGAGAGCGCATTCTCAACAAGCGGTATGAAATCCTCCTCCGTTTCAGCAATCGATCCGCCCATTCCTCCAAGTGTGAATGATGGTCTGATGATGAGAGGAAGGGGTATGTTCTCCTTTATCTTAAGTGCATCTTCTACAGAATGGGCAATGCCGCTTCTTGCGCTTTCGTATCCAAGAGAGGTCATTATATCCTTGAAAAGGCCTCTGTCCTCGGCTTTCTCTATTGCCTCTGCGGAAGCACCGATGACTTTTACGCCATATTTTTCGAGTATGCCTTCCTTCTCAAGCTCCATTGTAAGGTTCAGAGCTGTCTGTCCGCCCATTGTTGAAAGGATCGCATCGGGACCTACCTGATCGAATATTCTCTCGATATACTCCTTCTTCAGCGGTTCAAGGAAGATGTGGTCAGCAATGCCTGGCGTTGTCATGACGGTCGCAGGATTGGGGTTTATCAGGGAGACTTCATATCCCTCTTCCTTCAGGGCTCTTACAGCCTGGTTGCCGGAGTAGTCGAATTCGCAGGCCTGACCGATTACGATCGGGCCGGATCCTATGACAAGTATGTGGTGGATATCATTGCGTTTCATACACTCTCCTTGAAGATGCGGAAGATGGCAGAGGCTTCCATTGGGCCAGGTGCTGCTTCAGGATGGAACTGCACGGACCGTACATTGAGCTTATCGGAGAAGAGCCCCTCGATTGATCCGTCATTCGCATTCCTGAACCATATTTCCGTCCCCGCCGGGAGGGATTCCGGATCTGACATGAATCCATGATTCTGGGCTGTTACAAATGTGCGCCCTGTAAGCATGTCACGGACAGGATGGTTGGATCCGTGGTGCCCGAATTTCATCTTGACTGTCCTTCCGCCGATTGCGATCGTTATGATCTGATGGCCCAGGCATATTCCTTCGACTGGGAGCTTCCCGATTGCATCGGAAGCAAGCCGGACTGCATCTTTCAGCAGGGCAGGATCTCCCGGACCATTTGACAGGAACAGCGCGTCGGGCTTTGCTTTCATGACATCCTCTATATCCGCGGTATGGGGCAGAAGCGTCACTTTTATATTCTCTTTATATAGTGAATCTATTATTGAGCGTTTGATGCCATAGTCGATGACTGCGAAATGAAGATCCGCATGTTCAGGCGGAGCTGTGAATCCTGGGCCCAGATCGGGATTCGTCATGGCATTCTTCACAGATACTCCATCGATGAGGTCGCGTTCCGTAATAAAAGGGAAGGTCCTCAGCTTCTCCTCTGCCTTCTTCCTGTCCTCAGGATAGAAAAGTACTGCATTCTGGGAGCCATGGTCCCTCAGATGGAGGGTAAGTGCCCTGGTGTCCACATTCTCCAGTCCGGGTATTCCGTTCTTTTTCAGGAATTCGTCGAGCGTGATCCTGCCTTCCATGACCGGGCCTCGGTATAATTTCCTGATTATGAGCGCCGTGGCCTTTATCCCATCGCTCTCGTTGTCTGAATGGCTTATGCCGTAGTTTCCGATCATGGGGCTTGTAAGCGTTACGATCTGCCCGTTGTATGATGGATCCGTAAGTATCTCCTGATAGCCGGGTATTCCCGTATTGAATACAGCTTCGCCCGCTTCAAGCGATATCTCCGCGCCAAAGGCTATGCCTTCGAATTCCTTTCCGTCTCTGAGCTTTAGAATTGCTTTTTTCATAATCTCCGCCAAATCGCATGAAGTGTAGAAAAATATGGATAAATATGCAACAGGAATGCGCAGTTTGCATAAAAATGCAACAATACTGCAACAAACAGGCCAATCAGTAGCAAATGCATTGCACTAAGCTTTTCCTTCTTAACCGTTGCCGCTATACTTCTCTCCATTGGAGAGTCAATTATGTATAAGATAGTCAGGAAGGAGCAGTTCTCACCCGAGGTATTCCTTATGGAGATCGAAGCGCCGATGATTGCGAAGGAACGCAAGGCTGGCCAGTTCGTAATCGTTCAGAAGGGAGGAGACTGGAATGAGCGCATTCCGCTTACGATTGCGGATGCTGATCCTGATAAAGGAACCATATCCATTGTTTTCCAGAGGGTAGGTGCCGGAACATATCTTCTGGCAGAGCTTGAGGTAGGTGATTATATAGAGAATATCCTTGGTCCGCTCGGATCGCCGACCCATATTGAGAAATATGGCCGTGTTGTATGCGTTGGTGGCGGAATCGGGGTTGCCCCTCTTTATCCGATAGCAAAGGCGATGAAAGAGGCAGGGAATGATGTTTCCATCATTATAGGGGCAAGGAATAAGGACCTCATCATCGAAGAGGATATGATGAGGAGCATTGATCCGGATCTTACGATCGTCACTGATGATGGCTCATATGGGCATAAAGGTGTCGTTACCGATCCATTGAAGGCAAAGCTTGGTTCAGAGGGTGCTGATCTTGTAGTCGCGATCGGTCCTGCGATAATGATGAAGTTCTGCACTCTTGCTGCTGCCGAGTACAATACTCCGATAATCGTATCGCTCAATACTATAATGATCGATGGGACAGGAATGTGCGGCGGATGCCGTGTCATGGTCGGTGGAGAGATGAAATTCGTATGTGTTGATGGACCTGAGTTCGATGGCCATCTTGTTGACTGGGATAACATGATGATGAGGCAGCGGACGTATAAATCCCAGGAGGCGGAAGAGTATCATAAGTGCCGCGCAGTGGAGGGAAGAGCATGAAGACACCGGAAGTTCTTGATAAAGAAGCAAGGGAGGTCCTTTCATCCCTTCCTGAAGTCCTGACAGCAAAGGATAGGGCAGGAATCCCTCATCAGGAGATGCCCCAGCAGGATCCGAAGGAAAGAATCCATAATATGTCGGAAGTCGCTCTTGGCTATACGGAGAGCGAGGCTCTTGTCGAAGCCAGCAGATGTCTTCAGTGCAGGAACAAGCCCTGTGTATCGGGATGCCCTGTCGGTATTGATATCCCGCGCTTCATAAAGTCCATCACTGAGAAGGACTATCCGGGGGCTATGGATGTCATCCAGGAAAGCAGCCTTCTGCCAGCGATCTGCGGCAGGGTCTGCCCTCAGGAGAATCAGTGCCAGAAGTACTGCACAGTCGGCAAGATGCACAAGAATGTTGATGAGGCTGTCGCAATCGGGCGTCTTGAGCGTTTTGTCGCAGATCATGAGAAGGATAATGCAAAGCTTCCGGAGGTTGCTCCTGCAACGGGGAAGAAGGTTGCCGTCGTCGGTTCTGGACCTGCGTCGATTGCCTGTGCCGCCGATGTGAGGAGAATGGGGCATAGCGTTACTGTCTTTGAGGCTCTTCATAAGATGGGCGGGGTGCTTTCTTACGGGATTCCTGAGTTCAGGCTGCCGAAGAGCCTTGTCGAGAAGGAGCTCTCCAAACTTGAGGCCATGGGCATTGAGTTCCAGCGCAATGTGCTTATCGGCCGTACGCGCACTATAAAGGAACTTATGGAAGAAGATGGCTATGATGCTGTGTTCATCGGTACAGGAGCGGGTCTTCCGAAGTTCATGAATATCCCAGGGGAGAATCTTATTTCCGTATTCTCCGCCAATGAGTATCTCACAAGATCCAATCTGATGAAGGCTTATGATACGGAGCATTCGCTCACCCCGTATTTCCATTCGCATAAAGTTGCGGTCTTCGGCGGAGGGAATGTCGCTATGGATGCGGCACGCACTGCGCTCCGTCTTGGCGCTGAGACTGTTGATATCGTGTACAGACGCACACGCGATGAAATGCCAGCGAGAAAGGAGGAGATTGAGCATGCTATTGAGGAAGGATGCAATCTCCGTACGCTTTCACAGCCGGTTGAGATCATTGGCGATGACAATGGAATTGTAAGGGGTGTCGTGATAAGGAGATGCGAGCTAGGGGAGCCCGATGCATCAGGCCGCCGTTCTCCTGTCGAGATTCCTGGATCCGACTATACTGTCGATTACGATACCGTCATCGTTGCTATAGGCAATGCTTCAAATCCTCTTATCAAGAAGACCACGCCTGAGATCGAGACCAATAAGAGGGGCAACTTCATCGTGGATGAGGAAACCAACGAGACATCGATGAAGGGTGTCTTCGCCGGAGGGGATATCGTTCTTGGAGCGGCGACTGTAATCCTTGCAATGGGACAGGGACGCAAAGCAGCTGCCGCGATAAATGCCTATCTAGAGGAGAAAGCGTGAGAGATCTTTCTTCTGTGCTGTGCATTGTCTCCTCGGATGATAAATACAGAGCAATAGACGAGATCATCTCGTCATGCTCTGTATTCGATGAGCTTCCCGACAAGGAGAAGTTCAGGGAGGCTGTCCATAAAAGAGAGCGTATCCAGTCGACAGGAATCGGCCATGGTGTTGCGATAGCCCATGGCAAGGTTCAGGGTGTAGAGCATCCATATGCGGCTCTTGGTTTCTCGAAGGAAGGGATCGTGTTCGATGAGAAGTATCCCGATCCTGTCAGGCTCATATTCGTGATCGCATCATCTCCTGCTCATGAGTCAGACTATCTCAAGGCTGTCGCCGCAATACTTTCGTGGGTGCATGATCCGGAATTCCGCAGGATGCTGGTCGCATGCATGGACAATGACACTACACGCCGTTTCCTGAGAATGCTCAGGACGCAGGATTTCGTACCACAGAATCAGGGGTGATGATCATATCGAGCACTGCATCGTGGTCTTCTGCTATGAATTCCTCAAGAAGCGATACGCTGAAGGCTATGCCGATTGCTGCTGTGATCCTTTCCCTGTTCTCAGCGATATATCTGTCATAGAAACCTCCGCCACGCCCCAGACGCTGCAGTGTGCTGCTATAGCCAAGAAGCGGTACAAGCATCAGCGCCGAATCATAGTCTTCTTCGATATGCTCACCTTCGATAGTCCCATATGCTGATCTATGCAGGGTATGCGCTGGTCCGAAGTGCATTGTTCCTTTATCTATATACGGGAAAAGCACACGTGGATCGCTCTTGATCAGCGGAAGGATATCTGGCTCATCCGAAAGGGGGAAGAACGCGAGTATTGTTTCCGCATCATTGTATTCCCTGAGAGCCTTCAGATTCTCCATTATCCTCTCTGATTCCCCGGTTTTTCCTGTCAGTTCCCGGATTCTCTTCTTTGCATTTTTCCTGAGTTCGGTCTTATCCATGTTTCACAGGAAGCGGATTCCTATCCTCTGCAAGCCTGTCAAGCAGTATCTCCGGATCCGATTCGATTATAAGGGCATCTCTTACAGACTCTGATATGAAACCTTCTGCTGTCCCTTTTGCTATCATGGATATCAGAGGATCCCAGTATCCGCATGCATTATAGAGCGCAACATTCTTCCGATGGTATCCGAGCTGCAGCCATGTATATATCTCCAGAAGTTCTTCCATCGTCCCTATTCCGCCTGGAGCGGCTATGAAAGCATCTGACAGGGAATACATCCTGCTCTTACGCTCATGCATGTCCGGGACAATCATAAGCTCTGTCTCGACATCCTTGAGCCGGACATCCGGAGTATTCATAGCTTCCGGCAGTACTCCTATGATGCGGCTCCCATGCAGGCCTGCGCTCTCTGCGATGATGCCCATCAGCCCGCAGTAACCTCCGCCGTAAACTATCGTGAGCCCTCTTTTCCCTATGGCGTTCCCGAGGGATTCTGCAGCTTTCCCATATTCGTCCCCGATGCCGTATGAAGCTCCTGAGAATACTGCTACGCTTTCAATCTTCCGTTCCATGGAATGGATTATATTGTCAGATCCCAATGATGCCAATCATTATTGCCTGTCCAGCTTCAAGGTAATAGAATAGGGCCATTGGAGACTACAAGTATGCAGAGAATTTTCAGGTTTTTGCTGATCCTTGCTTCCATGATGCTGCTGGGCATGGCCAGTCTGGCCGCTGTCAGCATGACAGTTGAATGGGAATGGCTTCTTGATGATCCTGAAGTCACAGCTTATCGCTATCAGCTTGGAGGAGAGGATCCTGACGGATGGATTGTTGTCTCCGCAGATACCAGTTCTTATAGGGCTTCCGGCCTTGATCCTTATCAGGAATACACATTGTACGTGCAGCGTTCATATGATGGGGTGAACTGGTCTGAATCCGCAGCCTCAACAGCAAGCGCGATGATTCCGGAAGGCACGGAAGCCGTCCTTCCAGAGCCGGAGGCAGCGGCAGAAGCTGAGGAGTCTGCCGTTGCTGAGGAAGCTATGCAGGAAGAAGAGGCAGTCCCGGTGGTGGAAGAGACCGTTCCTGCAGAGGATGTATACGTATACAGCTATGGCGGCTATGATCTCGAGATCAGGATCGGAGATGGTTATGCTGATCTCCTCTATCCTTCCGTTGTTACTGAGTCCGATGCCGAGGCGTTCTTTGCTTATGAGATGGAGAAGCATGGAGAAAGCGTCGAAGGAATCACATACAGCTTCATCGACGGCGGTGCAAGGCTGAGTCTTCCGGAGAGCATTGACAGGGAGACTGCGAAGGCAAATGCTGACACTATCTATCAGGATATAATCGCCTATATCATGCAGATGTCCATTGCAGAGGAGACTGATGTACCGGAGGAGCCTGTGGTGGAAGAGACAGCAGAATCTGATGCGGAAGCGGAGGAAGAAACCGATGTCCCGGAGCCTGACGTGGCGGTCATTCCTGAAACATCAGAGGAGTCTCCGTTTGCATTCTCCCTTCTCTTCAGATTCGGTGCAGGCTCAAGATTCTCCGATGCATTTGCCTTCCAGACTCCTGCTGCTCAATTCGGCATAGGCCTTGATTTCAGGAATGCAATCCCTGTTGGAAGACATTTCGGATTCGGTCTCAGATCTGATATCACAGTTGACTTCATGCCGAAGGGAGGAGCATGGGATCTTGCCGATAATCTTCAGTATTTCAATGTACTGAATTATGCAGAGGCTTCCTCAATCGATCTCAAGATAACAGCGGATGTCACATCAGGCCCCGTTGATTTCTATCTTGGCGGTGGTCTTGGATACTCCATATCCAATCCCGCGGACAATGTGGATAACGAATACTTCAACAGCATCCATACACTTGGCACTGTGGATATCGGAACAGCATTCAGCTCGGCATGGTTTGCCTCCGGAATCCTGGGAATCCGGTTCTATTGCGGGGATATCTTCTCAATCGGAGCAGAGGTCCATTACCGTTATTATATGCCTTCCGGCAAGCATTACGGCTCCGCGGATCTTGTCCTCGGATTCACATTCTGATGCTCATTTCATGGAAATCGCCCTGTCCGCGGAAGGATAGGGCTTTTCTTTTGATGCACTGCGTTGCATTATTTGATAATGGTCACTCTGAAGGAAATTGCCGATAAGGCTGGGGTATCTATAGGAACTGTCGATAGAGTCCTTCATAACAGGGGAAGGGTATCAAAGGAGAATATCGAGCTTATACTCCGTATTGCCAGGGAGAACGGATACGTCCCCAATCAGGTGGCAAGGAGATTGCAGAAGAACAGACAGTATGCCTTCGGGGTTCTCCTTCCTGCGCTGGAATCGGAGTTCGGATACTGGCAGCAGATAAAGGAGGGAATCGAGGATGCGAGGAGGGAGCTCAATTCCCTTGATGTGGACATCATCTATTCATTCTATGACCGGAGGAATCCCGATGATTTCCTTTCTGCGGCGGACCGGCTCTTCTCGAATGAGATATCGGCATATATAATGGCTCCTCTCATGGGAGGTGCTACCGAGAGTGTCATGGATAGCCATAGAGCTGTTCCCGTGGTTTTCATTGACTCCTCGCTTCCTGGCACTATGCCTTTCTGCGATTTCTCACAGGATCCTATTCAGGCAGGAGTAACCGCTGCAAGGGTGATGGATCTATTCTCTCCATCGCTGGATTCGGTTTTCACAATACAGACTTTCAGAAGTGCATATAATGGCAGGATGAGAGCCGAATCATTCTGCCGCCACTATGATTCAATGCATGGGGACATTGCTGTCAAAAGCATCAATATAGCAGCGGAGGATGATTTCTCATCGATTTCTGAGATACTGAGACAGGATGGCCGTGTCGGAATCTTCGTCGTGAATGATGGAGTCCATAAGATCGTGGATTGGCTCTCTGCCGCTGATGATATCTCCCGTTTCACAATCATAGGCTTCGATCTCTCTCCTGAGAATCGCAGCCTTCTTGAATCAGGCAGGATATCCGCGATAATCGGACAGCGCCCGCGTTCCCAGGGATATGAGGCCGCGATGTTCCTTTATAGGAAGATCGTACTGGGCCAGGACAGGCATATAGTCCATATCCCCGTTGATATATACATCAGGGAGAATATCCCCGAGGATAAATCCTGGGTCTGATTGTTTTTCTTGACTTTACTGCAGTCTGTGAGACAATTTTACTATGCGTTATCGTTAACGCAGATACAAAAGGAGAAAACATGGGGTATAAGTTCTATTTTGCTGCAGGATCTCAGGATCTTTATGGCAATGAGTGCCTTGATCATGTGAGAGAGCATGCAGAGGCTATGGTGAAAGCTCTTAATGCAAGCGGGAATCTTCCATTTGAACTGGTATTCAGACCTACGCTTCTGACTTCCGAGGGCATATTCAGGTTCTTTTCCGAAGCGAATGATGACGATGAATGCGCAGGTACAATCGTATGGATGCATACATTCAGCCCTGCAAAAGCCTGGATAAAAGGACTCATGGCTGCAAGGAAGCCGATACTCCATCTTCATACACAGTTCAATGAAGCGCTTCCTTTCTCTTCTATTGACATGGATTTCATGAACGAGAATCAGTCTGCCCATGGAGACAGGGAATTCGGTTTCATGATGACGAGGCTTGGCATTCCTCGTGAAGTCGTGGTCGGGCATTGGTCCCATAAGGATGTCCAGGACAGGATCGCAGGCTGGATGCAGACAGCGATAGGAGTCATCGCTTCAGGAAAAGTCCGTGTATGCCGTCTTGCTGATAACATGCGTGATGTCGCGGATACAGAAGGTGACAAGGTAGAGACAGCGATCAAGTTCGGATGGACAGTTGATGCCTGGCCTGCGAATGAGGTAGTGAAATACGTCGATGCAGTATCCGCTAAGGAGATAGGGAATCTCACAGATGAATACTATTCAGAATACAAGATCCTTCTTGAGGGGCGGGATGAGAAGGAATTCCGCCGGCATGTCGAGGTTCAGGCTGGAATAGAGATCGGTTTCGAGAGATTCCTTTCCGAAAGAGGCTATAATGCTGTCGTGACGCACTTCGGGGATCTCGGCGGGCTGAAGCAGCTGCCTGGGCTTGCAATTCAGCGTCTGATGGAGAAGGGGTATGGCTTTGGGGCTGAAGGTGATTGGAAGACGGCAGCGCTGGTCAGGGTCATGAAGGAGATGACAGGGAATAAAGGCACCAGCTTCTTCGAGGATTATACGTACCACCTTGTACCTGGTTCTGAGGCAGTTCTTGAGGCCCATATGCTTGAAGTCTGCCCGACAGTCGCTGATGGTGATATCTCCATAAAAGTATGTCCGCTTTCAATGGGAAGCAGGGAGGATCCTGCCCGTCTTGTATACACATGCAGGACAGGTAAGGCTATCGCTGTCTCAATGGTGGATATGGGCGGAAGGCTCCGGCTTATCATAAATGATGTTGAATGCCTCCCTGTGCCAGAGGCGATGCCCAAGCTTCCTGTGGCTACTGCTTATTGGAAGCCGATGCCGGATCTGATCCGAGGAGCAGAGGCATGGATACTTGCAGGCGGTGGTCATCATACATCTTTCTCATACAATCTCTCTTCCCACCAGATGAAGGCATGGGCAGAAGCAATGGGAATTGAGGCGCTTGTCATCGACTCCTCCCTTGATATCGATGATTTCAAGGATAAGATGCGCTGGAATGAGATATACTACAGAAGATAAGGAGTTCATCTGATGGATGAGAGAGTAAAAAAGGAGATCGCTGATGGCCAGTGCGTCATCGGCATTGAGTTCGGATCGACACGCATCAAGGCCGTGCTTATTGATAGTTCATGCAATCCTATAGCCTCAGGGGCTTATGACTGGGAGAACAGGAATATCGATGGAGTCTGGACCTATAGCATTGAGGATATAAAGGAGGGGCTTTCCGCTTCCTATAGGGATCTTAAGGAGAATGTAAGGAACGACTATGGCCTGACTCTGAAGAAAATCAGGGCCATGGGTGTGTCTGCGATGATGCATGGCTATATGGCTTTCGACAGCGATGGCAATCTCCTCACTCCTTTCAGGACATGGAGGAACAATATAACAGAGAGTGAGTCCAAGGAACTGACTGAGCTCTTTGGCTATCCGATAGCCCAGCGCTGGACGATAAGCCATCTTCTGAAGGATATCAAAGAGAAGAAACCATATCTTGATAAGCTCGCCCATGTCTCTACGCTCGCCAGCTATGTCAACAAGCTTCTTACAGGAAAGAAGACGATCGGTATCGGAGATGCTTCAGGCATGTTCCCTATCGATACCGGGACAAAGGATTACATGGATAGTGCTGTCTCTCTCTTCGATAGGGATTATGCTTCAGCCTATCCGTGGAAGATCAGGGATATATTCCCTGAAGTCCTTCTTGCGGGAGAGCCCGCGGGTTGCCTGACTTCAGAAGGGGCTGCTCTCCTTGATAGTGAAGGCGATCTGGAGCCTGGCTGTCCCCTCTGTCCTCCGGAGGGAGATGCGGAGACTGGCATGATGGCGACGAACTCTGTTGCTGCAAGGACTGGAAATGTCTCCGCAGGAACAAGCGTATTTGCGATGGTTGTTCTTGAGAAGCCGCTTTCCAAGGCCTACTCTTCCCTCGATATCGTAACGACCCCGGATGGCAGGCTTGTGGCGATGTCCCATAGCAATAACTGCACAGGTGGATATGATGCATGGTTCTCTCTTTTCGGAGAGGTGGTCAAGGCATTGGGTTTCGATGTGAAGAAGCCTGTTCTTTACGATACCCTGCTTGCAAAGGCTCTTGAAGGTGACCCCGACTGCGGTGGGCTTCTCAGCTATGGATATATCTCCGGAGAGCACATCACTGGCTTCTCTGAAGGAAGACCGCTTTCTGTAAGGCATCCTGATGCCCATTTCACCCTTGCCAATTTTGTCAGGGCAGAGCTCTTCACATCCCTATGTGCTATGCGTACAGGTCTGGATATCCTCTTTGAGAATGAAGGTGCAAGCCTCGATATGCTTTCAGGTCATGGTGGTTTCTTCAAGACCGCAGCTGTCGGCCAGCGTATCATGGCGGCCGCGGCAAAGACCCCGTGCCGTGTCCTGAAGACAGCGGGCGAGGGCGGAGCCTGGGGAATAGCGCTTCTGGCTGATTATCTTTCACATAAGGATATGGATCTGTCAGCTTATCTTGACAGCTGTGTCTTTGCTTCCGCGGAGAGCAGCGTTGTCTCTCCTGATCCGGAGGATATGAAGGGATTTGATGAGTTCCTCAGGCGCTATCATGAGGGACTAGCGATTGAAAGAGCTGCAGTTGAGCATCTTGGAAAGGAGTGATCATGCTTGAGGATCTGAAGAAGAAAGTGCTGGAGGCGAAGCTCATGCTTCCGGAGTATGGGCTTGTGACATTCGCCTGGGGAAATGGCTCTGGGATAGACAGAGATGCCGGTCTGATTGCCATTGAGCCAAGCGGGGTATCATATAAGACAATGACTGCTGA
>CALXKS010000060.1 GCA_944389015.1 uncultured Spirochaetaceae bacterium | reverse complement strand
GAATGAGAACTACGGAGTGCGGAATTTCCGCTACTACTGACAGAATATGCTCAGCTATAAGAACTTCGGCGTCCAGGCGGAGCTCTCCGTCCCGTTCTATTCAGACAACAGGGTGCTCCAGGATTTCGGCAACAGGGTCTCAGGTTTCTCGATAATGTCCGTGATCCAGTCCCCGTCATTCCCTGAGGACTATACCTCCTCGATATCCACATTCTCAAGGACGCTGGACTTCAGCTACACCCTGCCTTCCGAGCTCCGCACAAGCTATGTCGATTCATTCAGGATCACTGACGCAAGCGTTGCCCTGGATTACAGATGGTCATCCTCTGAGAAGAAGTTCTATATGGAGGAGGCTATGCTCCCCGAGTTCGGCATGTCCCTTTCAGGAACGCTCTTCTCCCTCAATGGCACGACAGGGACTGTCATCAATGCCGTCGAGGAGGAGGAGAAGGATATCACGGATATCCATCTGCTGTCCGATCCTCTTCTCTATGATATCTATAAGGCGGAGGAGAGAGCTGCGGCGAAGGCCCAGGGCAAGGATTTCAACGTCTCGCTCAAATACTCCCTTACTGAGAGCTTCAGCAACTCATATGAATATGACAACAAGGGAACGCTCACCGATGGCTCTTTCTCATCAGACAGCGCAATGCGTCTTACCTTTGAGGCGGATATGGCGGACTATGTTTCTCTCGATGCCATATTCACTCCATCCTACTCATATATGGTAGAGGACAGGCACCATGCCGCGATCGTCACGGAGAACACATCCGTCAACTCCGATATCTCGCTCTCGATGCCATTCATAGGTCTGCAGTATACGCTTTCCACGAAGCTGATGAACATGAGAAGCGTAACAAAGGGCGGCGTGGAGGATGTGACGATGCTCAATCCCGGATGGGACCGCGATACTGTCACAAGCCACTCGATAGGCTTCTCAAAGGCCTTTGTGACGGAGGTCGGAACATTCACGCCATCAATCACATACCGTCTTCCGCCGCTTTCGGCATCACTGACACCGAAGATCTCATACAGCTATGGTCCGTTCGCAGTATCATTCTCGTGGAACTTCCTCGAGGATGATGATACAGGGGATCTCCTGAGCGATCTCATCGAGCTCTCTGCAGGCTATAACGGTACGTATATCACATCATCTATATCGCTGAAATACCAGTCAGCTCTATATGAGAGCGGAGAGGACTTCATGAATCCTTTCTATGGCACGGCATCCCTTTCGGTACGCACTGCGGATAAGAACTGGTCACTTACCGGATTCGTCGATTATGAGTATGAGAACTCCGGATTCAACCACTATTTCAATGCGATAAGCGCGACGCTGAAGATCCCGTATTTCGATATCATGCTGGAATGGGCTGGGCCTGCGGAGAATCTCGCATTCAGCGCGATAGAAGCCCACGCCGATGTCGATAATGTCTTCTTCCAGCTCTGGAAGGGCAGGCTGTACTTCGGATTCGGGCTCGAGGCCTCGTTCGAGATGGATATGAAAAACCCCTATGCCGCATCATTCGAGATAACACCATCGTTCACATTCTCGATTGCTGAGTTCCTCGATTTCACATTCTCATTCACATCATCGAACAATGGTTTCTATGACTACTTCAGGACAGGATCCTTCTCGATATCGGAGTTCTTCAGTGATCTCTGGCAGTCCTTCGATTTCTTCGGCAATGGGCGGTACAATACGAACTTCGTCCTTGATGAATGCGCCCTTGAGATAACCCACTATATGGATGACTGGAATCTCAACGTCAAGTACGCTGCAGAGGTTGTCCTATCAGGCGACAACTATGAGTTCGTGCCGGAGTTCTCGATATACCTCAGCTGGAAGACGATCCCGGATCTGAAGATCGATCAGGAATGGGAGGAAAGGAACGGAACATGGAGAAGACAGTAATGGAAAGCTATGTATTCTCTCCACAGGCCGCATCTGCGGTCCTTGGGCCCAATGACAGCAATCTTTCATATCTGGAGGCGCTTCTCCGAACGGATCTTTCTGTCAGGGGAACATCGATCTCATCATCTTCCCAGTCTCCTGTCTTCATCCCGCTGATGAAGAGGCTCGAGAAGATCGCGGAACGAAACGGGACCCTTGCAGAACCGGAGATATTCATGGAGTACCAGCTTCTTTCCGAGCCTGAGGCTGAGATAAAGGCAGAGGAGAGGACATTCATCTCCGTACAGGGTAAATCGATATACCCGAAGAGCGCTGAGCAGCGGAGATTCATGAATGCGCTCCGTCATGACAGCGTTGTGCTTGCCCTTGGCCCCGCTGGCACAGGCAAGACCTTCATATCCATTATCTGGGCCCTTTCCGAGGTGCTTTCCGGCAGAAGGAGCAAGCTGCTTCTGGCCCGTCCTGTCGTTGAGGCAGGCGAGTCGCTGGGCTTTCTGCCTGGTGACCTCCAGCAGAAGCTCAGTCCGTATCTCAGGCCGCTGTATGATGCGATGGAGTATGTCCTGAATCCGCAGCAGATAAAAAGGATGGAGGATGCGGGAACGATCGAGATCGCACCTCTGGCATATATGCGCGGCAGATCGGTGAACAATGCAGTCATGATACTCGATGAGGCGCAGAACGCATCCAGATCCCAGATGAAGATGTTCCTTACAAGACTCGGCGAGAACAGCCAGCTTGTGGTATCAGGCGATCCGTCGCAGATCGACCTTGCAAGGAAATCGGAGTCAGGACTTGAGGAGGCTGCATCCCTGCTTAGTGGTATTGAGGGCATTTCCGTGATAAGATTCACTCATAAGGATACGATCCGCTCAAGGATTGTCAGGGATATCGTGAGAGCATACGCGGAGGGGAATGATGAAGATAACCAGGATGATTGCTGATTCGCTTTCTGTATTCAGCTTCAGGCAGAAAGCAGTGCTCTTTATCCTGATCTTCCTCGCCGGAGCTGCAGGCATAATATACCCCCTGCTTCTTTCGGCGAATCCGGCTTTCGTGCTCAATATCTCAAGGGAGTACAGGGCGGGGGAGCTTTCCGATGAGGATGTGATAGCTCCTGAGGATTTCTCCTATGTGGATGAGGTCGCAACCAATGATGCAGTCAGAAGAGCTGCGGAGAGCATCCTTCCGCAGTTCTCATACTCAGTATCGGCATCCATCGCTATACGCACCCGCTTCAATGAGTTCAGCCAGGCCTATGCATCCGGCACGCTCTCCTCTCTTTTCAGAGAGGACAGCACGGAGATCGACAGCGATGCCATAGAGAAGCTCAAGTCCCTCTCAGGCGATGAGGCAGCCATGATTCTCTCGCTTGCTTCTGACTGCCTTACGGAGCTTGTGAGCAGAGGAATATTCAGCGATGATGGAATCCTTGCCGCAAGGGTGGGCGGTTACTCATCGATAGAGCTTGAGCCTTCAGGTGTGCCGTTCAGGAATGCAGGCAGGACCATTGATATCGAGGATGCAGTCGTTGTCTCCGACCTTTACCGCTTCGTGATAGGCTGGGTCAGCGATATCCATCCTGATACGGAGAGCGGCAATGCCGATCTCATTGCTGATATCATCGCGATGAATGCAATGCCCAATGTCGACTATGACTCAGTGCTTACAGTCGCGATGAGGGAGAATGCTGCAGAGACAGTGCCTCCTGTCCTTGTCGAGGTTGAGGAGGGTGATTACATAATGCGGCGCGATACGATCGTGACCGACCAGCAGCTCAGGACCATAGAGCGCATGAGGGAGAACGCTGTCGTATCCGTGCCTCCTGCAAGGGCATTCGTCTATCTGGTATATATAGCTGCATTCATAATGATGACTGTCCTGATGCTTTTCTTCTTCATACAGTACCGGTACAGACTGTTTCTGTACCTTACGATATTCCTCTCAGGAATCATCATCACGCTGACGCTCTCATACTTCATCGTCCTGATACTGGCCACAGATGGAGTAAGGTATGCCGATCCGTTCCTCCCGTTCCTTTTCCTTCCTCTTTTCGCAACAGCGGTCACCGGAAGGAAGAGGATAGGATTCTCCCTCGGTCTTCTGCTCGCAGGATGCGCTGTCATATACCCGGGCTCGAGAAGCTTCACATTCTTCTATCTCATCGTAGGGATGGTCCTGTCTATGCTTTTCATGAGATCCGGCAATGAGAGAATGGACATAATATACCAGACGCTCTTCTCATCGATATCCGTGGCAGTCGTGACACTGCTTGTATCGATGATCTACAGCCAGCCTTATTCGGTGATAATGTCGAGCGTGCTCGTCTCGATGATAAACGTCGTGCTGTCGTTCATCCTTCTTTCGATCGTTCTTCCGATTGCGGAGAAGATCTTCAATGTGCCTACATCCTATCGCCTCCATGAGCTGTCATTCACAGATACTCCGACACTCAACAGGCTCAGCCAGGTCGCACCCGGGACATTCAACCATTCGAAGAATGTTGCGGAGATGGCCTATGATGCCTGCAAGGCAATCGGCGCAAACGCTGAGCTTGCCAGGGTCGGTGGACTGTACCATGATGTGGGCAAAGCAGAGCATCCTGAGTACTTCATCGAGAATCAGAACGGCAAGAATGTCCATGATGAGATCAATAAGACGCTCTCTGCAGCCATCATCAAATCCCATGTCAAGCTTGGTGTTGAGAAGGCGAAGGAGATAGGGCTTCCGCAGGAAGTCATAGACATTATCTCGGAGCATCATGGCAACGATCTCATCAAGTACTTCTACAACGAAGCTGTCAGGGAGGCAAAGGACAGGGCTCTCGTGGTCAGCGAGGAGGACTTCAGGTATACAGGACGCATACCGGCAACCCCGGAAAGCGCTGTCGTCATGCTTGCAGACTGCTCCGAAGCTGCTACAAGAACGCTTAAGAACCCCAACCACCAGAAGTATGAGAAGCTCATAAACTCGATAATCATCGATAAGATGAACTACAAGCAGCTCAATAACAGCCAGCTGACGATCAATGATCTCGACAAGATCAAGGAAGCTTTCATTCTCTACCTGATGGGCCGTGACCACCAGAGAATCGAATACGAGAAGGATTGATATGTACACTATCGAAGATGAACATGGAATGATTGATGCCCGGTCCATCGGAAGGGATCTCGATCTGATCCTCTCATATCTTGGTGAGGACGGTGAGTTCTCCGTTCATTTCGTCACCGATGAGGAGATCCAGGCTCTCAACAGGGATTACCGAGGCAAGGATGAACCTACCGACATCCTCACATTCCGCATCCTGGATGGGGAGGAGTTCCCTTCATTCCCAGGGGAGGAGAAGGAGCTTGGCGATATGTTCATATCAATGGATGCGATGAGGCGGAATGCCGCGGAGTTCTCCGTATCCCCTGATGAGGAGATCTTCCGCCTTCTTCTCCATGGTATTCTTCACCTTGAGGGCTATGATCATCAGACGAATGATTTCTCATCAGAGCCGATGCTCATGAGGCAGGAGGAGATCATAAAGAAGATATACAGGGGCTGATGCCCTCTCTTTCTCATAGGACTTCCATGAGGTGTGTGCCTCTGGATATCCGGAATTTGCTCCACAATGCCGGAATTGGTTTATAATGAAAAAAATCTTGACATCGCCACATTGTGGGCTAGTATATAATCAACAGTGCGTGCTCGTACACGCATCCTGAGGAGGAAGGAAGTTATGGCAGGGAATATACCAGAAGTGAAACTTGGTATGATCGCAGTCAGCAGGGACTGCTTCGTCATCTCCATTTCGGAGAACAGAAGAAAGGCTGTAGGAGAGGAGTGCAGGAAGCTCGGGATCGAGCTCTTCGAGGCCCCGACAGTAGTAGAGAATGAGAATGATGCGCTCAAGGCCATTGATGAGGTGAAGAAGGCTGGATGCAATTCTCTCGTTGTATTCCTCGGGAATTTTGGCCCGGAGACTCCTGAGACATTGATTGCCAGGTATTTCGATGGTCCTGTCATGTACGTTGCAGCAGCAGAGGAGAGGGGTGATAATCTCATCAACGGCCGTGGTGATGCATACTGCGGAATGCTCAACTGCTCATACAACCTCGGGCTCAGGAAGCTTGCAGCATATATCCCTGAGTACCCAGTGGGAGATGCTCCTGCATGCGCCCGCATGATCTCTGAGTTCATCCCTGTTGCCAGGACGATAATCGGCGTGAGGAATCTCAAGATCATCACATTCGGACCGAGACCGCAGGACTTCTTCGCATGCAATGCGCCTATCAAGGCTCTGTATGATATCGGTGTTGAGATAGAGGAGAACAGCGAGCTCGACCTTCTTGTATCCTATCGTGACCATGCCGGGGACAAGAGAATCGAAGGTATTGTCAAGGAGATGGCAGAGGAGCTCGGAACAGGGGATACATATCCTGATCTTCTTCCCCGCATGGCACAGTTCGAGATCACCCTTCTTGACTGGGCTGAGACCCATAAGGGCGCAAGGAAATATGTTGTATTCGCTGACAAGTGCTGGCCTGCATTCCCGGAGGAGTTCGGATTCGAGCCATGCTATGTCAATTCCCGCCTTGCTTCCCGCGGCATCCCTGTCGCATGCGAGGTCGATATCTACGGAGCTCTCTCCGAGTTCATCGGAACATGCGTCACAGCTTCTCCTGTAACGCTTCTTGATATCAACAACACAGTCCCGCGCGATATGTATGAGTCTGAGATCAAGGGTAAGTACAGCTATGCTCTTGAGGATACATTCATGGGATTCCATTGCGGCAATACACCGTTCTGCCGCCTTTCAGGTGGAGCTATAAAGTATCAGCTCATCCAGAACAGGATTCTCGAGAATGGCGGAACGCCGGACTTCACACGCGGAACCCTTGAAGGCGATATCGCTCCGGGCGAGATCACATTCTTCCGTCTGCATTCAAATGCCGACACATCGCTCCAGGCATATATCTGCCAGGGTGAGATCCTTCCTGTGAAGACAAGAAGCTTCGGAGGCATCGGTGTATTCGCGATCCCTGAGATGGGAAGATTCTACCGCCATGTCCTCATCGGCAAGAGATACCCGCACCATGGCGCAGTTGCATTCGGCCATGCCGGAAGAGCCCTCCATGCCGTATTCACATACCTTGGCGTGAAGGATATCGCATTCAATCAGCCGAAGGGCATGCTTTACAGCGACGAGTGCCCGTTCTGAGGAGGAAAGTATGATAGCAGCCGGAATCGATGCGGGAACGCAGAGCATCAAGGTAATCGTCTATGATAGCGTGAGCCATGAGATAATCGCATCCAGCGCTGAGCCGCTTGAGCTCATAGTCGGAGAAGGTGGTGTGAGGGAGCAGAAAGCTTCCTGGTGGACGGATGCGGTCATTAAGTGCTTCTCGCAGATTCCAGCGGATATCAGAAAGAGGATCGATGTCCTATCCGTATCCGGTCAGCAGCATGGTTTCGTGCCTGTCGCTGCTGACGGCTCCGTGCTCTATAACGTAAAGCTCTGGTGCGATACATCCACAGCTCCTGAGTGCCAGGATATCGAGGAGAGGCTCGGAGGACGCAAGGCTCTCTCCGAGAGGATCGGGAATCCTATCCTTCCTGGCTACACTGCAAGCAAGATCCTCTGGTTCCGTAAAAACCATCCGGATCTCTATGGGAAGATGGAGACAGTGATGCTTCCACATGACTATCTGAATTTCTACCTGACAGGTAAGAGAGTCATGGAGAGGGGTGATGCATCCGGAACAGGATTGATGGATATCTTCCATGGTACGTGGGACAGAGCAGCTGCCGAGGCGATAGATCCAGATCTCCTGGATAAGCTTCCCCAGATCCTTCCTTCTCCTGCCATAATAGGCAATATCTCTTCCCAGACAGCCGAGGAGCTTGGTCTTCCAGAGTCATGCGCCGTAGCATCCGGCGGTGGAGACAACATGATGAGCGCTATCGGTACGGGAGCCGTGCAGGATGGCTCCGTCACAATGAGCCTCGGGACTTCCGGAACGCTCTTCTCATCTGTTTCCCATGCTTTCCATGACAAGGAGAACAGACTTGCTTCATTCTGCTCATCCCATGGGACCTGGCTTCCTCTTCTCTGCACGATGAACTGCACAGTCGCGTCTGAGATCATGAGGGCTTTCATGGGCTATGATGTAAAGACTTTCGACAAGGAGGCTGAGACTGCCCCGATCGGATCCGAAGGACTTATGATGCTTCCTTTCTTCAATGGCGAGCGTGTCCCTGATCTTCCTAACGGTAAGGGAGTCCTCTTCGGAATGACCCCTGACAATGTAAAGCCAGGCAATATTGCGAGGGCGACACTTGAAGGCGTCACATTCGAGTTCCTTCTGGGTCTTGAGGCTTTCAGGGAGAATGGAATACCTGTCACGTCGATCACGCTCACGGGAGGTGGTTCGAAGAGCCCGTTCTGGAGACAGCTTGTCGCTGATATGTCCGGATGCCCGGTGCGCGTTCCTGTCTCTTCAGAGGCTGCAGCGCTTGGAGCTGCTCTCCAGGGACTCTGGCTGAAAGAGGGCGGTGATATAGCGGAGATCGCGGAAAGGCATATAGCCTTCGATCCAGCGAAAAGCGCCCAGCCCATTGCCGGGAATCATGAGAAGTACATGAAGCTCTACGGGAAGTGGCATAGTCTTGTTGATGCTTCAGTGCCTATGTACTCTCTATGAGATATACAAAGCAGAAGAAAACCTCCTAGGCCAGGAGGTTTTCTTTTATCCTTACGATATTCTCCGTGATGAGGTCATCGGGAGTCCTGCCGTCTATCAGATAGTCCTGCATCCGCCGTATGCTCTCATACCCCTGCCTGTATGGCTCCTGGCAGATTGTCCATTGAACGCGTCCGCTTCTGATGAGCTCTCTTGTCGCAATGACATCATCTGAGGTGAATATCAGCATATTCTTCCCGACAGCGCCTTCAACAGCTCCCAGGATACCCGCTGTCGAGACAAACAGCGTATCGATCTCAGGATGGATTGAAAGCTCCCTCTGGACAACGAAGCGTGCCTTCTCGTCATCATCGCTTGTCTCGTATTCTGAGATTATCTCCGTTTCGACAGCGCGCTTCTCCAATGTATCCCTGAATCCCTTGATTATCTCATCATGGCCTTTCATGTCCTTCGATCCCTTCAGTATAAGGATCCCTCCGCGCTTTCCGCCTTCTATCGCCAGAAGACCAGCATGAAGCGCGCCCTTTCCATAATAGTCAGGTCCGACATAGCAGAGCCGGCACTCTGATGAAAGATCCGAATTCACAGCAGAGAAGGGCAGCCCGGTGCCCTCAAGAAGGGATACAACGTCCGGTGAATCTATAGTAGCTGCGACAATCGCATCCGAGCCAGAGGCCTTGAGCTCTTCAATAGCCGAGAGATGCCTGTCTTTATCAAAGCCTTTCACCGAGACAATCTCCATCGAGAATCCAAGATCATGGTATTCCCTGTCCGCATCTTCCATGCCTTTTATGACATCGATGAAGAAAGGATTGCCCTCAGCTGGAAGCAGTACGCCTATTTTATGCGGTTGTTTTCTTGCAGCCAATATCTTTCCGGCCCTGTTCGGCTGATAGCCGAATTCCTCGGCCTTCCTCAGCACAAGATCCTTCACTTCAGGGGAAACCCTCCCTCTGTCATGAAGCACTCTGTCAACGGTGCCTCTCGATACTCCTGTTCTCTCTGCAAGTTCCTTGATGGTTATCATGATACTATTCTAGCAGGTATAGCGGGAAAATTCCGTAATACAGTGAAATTCATTGGATAATTTTCATAAAGCCTTTGACATTATTCAATAATTCGTTTATAAGAACACAGTGCCGTCTGCAGGAGCTGGTTCTCAGACTGTTACCGGCGTCGGTAGCGGAGACATTGGGCCGCTAGCTCATTAGGTAGAGCAGCACCCTTTTAAGGTGCGGGTAGTTGGTTCGATTCCAACGCGGCTCACATAGATTGTCTCCTTCGTCTAGTGGTTAGGACAACGGGTTTTCATCCCGTCAACGCGAGTTCGATCCTCGCAGGAGATGCTAAGATGCTGTCTGGAAGCTGTTCTTCTAGGCAGTTTTTTTCTGCTCTGCGGCAAAGGCTTCAGATTGTCAGAGATCTCCTCGCTTCAAGCTTTCTCATCAGGCTGAAGTAGCAGAATGGAAGCGCGAAGCCAGCCGCCATCCATGCAGCAGGGGATGCAAAGCAGATGCCTGTGTATCCGAATGCGATCGGGAGGGTGAATGCAGCGATGATCCTGAATATAAGCTCCGTTACAGATGAGAACATCGGGATGATGCCAGAACCAAGTCCCTGGCACCCCGTTCTATACAGGTAGATCATGCCAAGAGGAATGAAGAACCATGCGACGGTGTTCACATACTGCACTGTCTCGCTGATGATAGCCTCCGAAGTTGTTCTGCTGTCCATGAAGAGATAGCTGAATGGAACTGCAAGGATGCGGGCAATGAGCATCGATGCAATGGCTCCTATGACCATGATCATGAATGCTGTCCTGAAGCCTTTTCTTATTCTTCCGAAGTCTCCTGCTCCCAGATTCTGGCCTGCGAATGTCGAGAGTCCCATTCCGATTGCAGGGAAGAACTGCGTGATAAGGTTCTCGATCTTTCCTCCGACGGAGTAGGCGGCGACTGTATCGCTGCCGAAATCATTGATTGCAGCCTGTACGATGATCACCCCTACTGCGCATACGGAGAACTGCACAGCTCCAGGAATGCCGATTCTCATCAGGCGTATAAGCAGCTTCGGGTCGAAGTCCCAGTCTTCTTTTCTCAGGCGGAACATCGGGAATCTTATTTTTATGTAGATGAATGAGACGAGTGCGCTTATCCCCTGCGCTATTATCGTAGCGATTGCGACTCCGCTGCAGCCAAGCGGGATGACGATGACGAAAAAAAGATCAAGCACTATGTTCAGAACGGATGAGAGAAGCAGGAATATGACAGGGCTTCTGCTGTCGCCTACTGCACGGAGAATAGATGAGAAGAGATTGTAGAATACAGCTGTTCCTATTCCTGCATAGATGATTGAGATATATGAATTGGCATCTCCGATTATATTCTCTGGTGTATTTATAATGCGCAGGAAGGGCATGGACATAAGACAGAAGAAGACCGCGATGATGACCGACATAAGAAGCGATCCGATTATGCTCATTGCATAGGATCTCCTCATTGCCTCCATATCCTTTGCTCCATATCTCTGGCTGATGATCACGGAGAATCCTGCTGTCAGTCCCTGGGCAAATCCTACTACCATGAATGAGAATCCGCTTGTTGATCCGACTGCAGCAAGGGCTTCAACGCCGACGAAGCGTCCGACGACGATCGTATCAACCATGCTATATAGCTGCTGGAACAGGTTCCCGAGGAATAATGGGATAGAAAAAGATAGAAGAAGCCGGGCTATAGGCCCTTTTGTCATGTCACATTCCATAGCCATGGGTTATCGTCTATAGAGGGGCGTTGTGTCAATATGGATAATTGAAAATATCAATTCAATATATTACAACGAATTGTAAAAAAGATGTAAAAAAATCAAGAAAAGTACTTTACAAAGGGCGGTGAAGTGTGGAGAATACAGCCTCGGTGCTGAAGAGGCCGAAGGGAATCATCCGGAGGCGGGCTGAAGCGCTTGACAGAATGCGGAGTACCTGCTAATCTGTCATGGCACCCGAGAAGGGTGGCAGTTC
>CALXKS010000059.1 GCA_944389015.1 uncultured Spirochaetaceae bacterium | reverse complement strand
CAGAACACCTCAATTTCCAAATTAATTCATTCTATTGGAAGAAATTACGATACTGCGCTCAGACAGCAGAAGACCGCCGCTTTTTGCGACGGTCCCATAATTCTCAGTCAAGCTCCAGGGAACCTGTATACAGTCTGTAGTATGTTCCCTTAAGCGCCAGAAGCTGCTCATGTGTACCACGCTCGATTATCCTTCCATGATCGAGCACCATGATCGCATTGGAATTACGGACCGTCGAAAGCCTATGTGCAATGACGAACACAGTGCGATTTGCCATAAGCTTGTCCATTCCGCTCTGAACCAGTGTCTCCGTATGCGTATCGATACTGCTCGTGGCTTCATCCATGACAAGGACAGGAGGATCAGCAATAGCTGCCCTGGCAATTGAAAGAAGCTGCCTCTGTCCCTGGGAAAGGCTCTCACCATTGTTCGTGATCATCGTATCATAGCCATCCGGCATCATCATTATGAAATCATGGGCATTGGCAAGCTTCGCAGCAGCAATCACCTCATCATCCGTCGCATCAAGCTTTCCGAACTTGATATTCTCCTTTATCGTCCCAGTGAAGAGATTCGTATCCTGCAGTATCATTCCCAGCGAATGACGCAGATCATCCTTCTTTATCTTGTTGATATTGATTCCATCGAACCTGATCTTGCCATCCTGGATATCATAAAAGCGGTTGAGAAGATTCGTGATAGTGGTCTTCCCCGCTCCCGTTGAGCCTACAAATGCTATCTTCTGGCCGGGCTTTGCATAGAGAGATATATCATGGAGGACAGTCTTGTCGGGAACATAGCCGAAATCGACATCCTGCATCACGATATCCCCTTCAAGCGGTGTGTACGTCACAGGGCTGCCATCCTGATGCGGATGCCTCCATGCCCACATTCCGGTACGCTTATCGCTCTCGATGACATTGCCATTCTCATCCTTTGTGGCATTCACAAGTGTGACATAGCCGTTATCTGTCTCACTCTTCTCATCCATCAGCTCAAAAATCCTTTCAGCACCTGCAAGAGCAAGGAGAACGACATTCATCTGCTGTGATATCTGATTGACATTATTGGAGAATGACCTTGAGAGCTGAAGGAAAGCCGCAAGTGCTCCGACAGTATAGCCGGCGGCACGGCCTCCGGAGAGTATCACGATGACAGCACCGGCAATAACAACAGCCACGTACTGGAGATTTCCCAGGTTCATCGTCACTGGCCCCATGATATTCGCGAGTGTATTTGCCTTCGTCATGGACTTCCTCAGCCTGCCGTTGATAGCGCAGAACTCATCTATGGAAGCCTCTTCATGGCAGAACACCTTTATCACGCGCTGTCCGTTCATCATCTCCTCGATATATCCATTGACATCACCGAGAACTGACTGCTGTATCCCGAACTGCTTCTGGGATTTTCTGCTTATGGACTTCGTGACACCCATCGTGATGAAGGCAAATGCCAGAACAACGAAAGTAAGCGGAATGCTATTGATGACCATGGTGATGAATACCATGGCAAGAGTGATGATAGCCTGCATCAGCTGCACAAGCGAATGGGAAATCAGCTGATTGAGCGTATCGGTATCATTGGAGAACCTTGACATTATCATGCCATGCGCATTCTGATCAAAGTATGAAATAGGAAGGGACTCAAGCTTGCGGAACATCTTGTCCCTGATGTCATACAGCGTCTCCTGGCTCAGTGTCACCATTGTCCTTGAAAGCACATAATTGAAGATGACGGAGACAGATACGATCAGGCCGAAGCGCACAAGCGCCATTACCACAGGCTCCCAGTCAGGATCAGTGACACCGATTATAGGAATAACATAATCATCGATGAATGCTCCAAGGAATGCAGATGAGTACACAATGGAGAATGCTGATATGATTATGCAGAATACTATGAAGGCGAATTTGCGCTTATGCTCACCGAAGACAATGGAGACAACACGCTTGAATGTCTTCACAGGATCCTTGGCTGTTGTTCTTCCTCCGGACATTCTAGGCATTCTGGGCATTATCATCACCTCCCCTTGTCTGTGTCTCATACAGGTCGCGATAGGCCTCATTGCGGGAAAGCAGCTCTTCATGTGTACCGGAATCGGCGATGCGGCCATTATCCATCATTATGATGAGATCTGCATCCATCACTGAGGAAAGTCGCTGGCTGATGATTATCTTAGTCAGACCTTTCACGTCTTCCCTCAAGGCTCTCCTGATTGAAGCATCGGTGGCTGTATCCACGGCTGATGTGGAATCATCCATTATAAGTATCTTAGGCCTCTTGAGAAGCGCCCTTGCTATGCATAGCCTCTGCCTCTGTCCGCCTGAGAAGTTAGTTCCTCCCTGCTCTACTCTGCCGGAAAGCCCTTCTTTGTCAGGGGTGATGAATGCAGAGACAGCCGATACATCCATTGCCCACTTTATATCCTCAGGCGTGGCATCGGGATTACCCCACCGGAGATTGCTCTCCACAGTCCCGGAGAAAAGCGTATTCTTCTGCAGCACAACCGAAACCTGCTCCCTCAGATCCTCAAGATTGTACTCCCTGACATCATGCCCGCCGACCTCCACGGATCCGGATGAGACATCATAGAGCCTGGCTATCAATGATATGAGCGTTGTCTTACCCGATCCCGTTGTCCCGAGTATGCCTACCATATCACCGCTATTGATGGTGAAATCAATATCTGAAAGCACCGAGGAATCCTTTCCATATCCGAATGATACATGGGAGAATCTCACAGATCCGTCAGGGACCTCGGAAAGACCTTTCTCGTTCACATCCATCGATGGCTCTGTTGAAAGAACCTCGGCTATGCGCTGCATCGAGGCTCTGGATACTGCAAGCATGACTATCACCATCCCGGTCATCACAAGGGATGAAAGAATCTGACCGGTATATGTGTATATGGACATCAGCTCCCCGGTCTCCATATCCCCGATGTTTATCAGCCTTGCGCCGATGTATGACAGGACAATCATGACAATATATGTGACAGACATCATGACAGGCCCCATGAATGCCATGATCTTCTGTCCGATGGTGAAGTTCCGCCTTATGATATCGCTGGCCTCATCGAATTTCCCTATCTCTGACTCCTCTCTGACATAGGCCTTCACTGTCCGGATTCCGTTGAGGTTCTCCTGCACAACGCGGTTGAAAACATCATATCCTCTGAAGGCATTCGTAAAGGCTTCATGGGATTTTGTGAAAAGTATGGCGATGGCAACGATGACAACAGGAATGGCAATAGCGAATACAAGTGAGAGCGAACCGCCATTATGGTAGACCATGATGATCGCGAATATGAACATGATGGGGGAACGGACGCAGATACGGATCAGCATCTGGAATGACTGTTGCACATTCTGGACGTCGGTTGTCATCCTTGTTATCAGGGATGGCGTCGAGAACTTATCGACATCCGCGAACGAGAAGCTCATGATCTTCCTGTATTCATCTTCCCTGATATTTGATGCGAATCCGGAGGATGCCTTGGAAGCGCTCCAGGCCCCCAGCATTCCAAATGAGAGGGAAAGCATCGCTGCAAAGACAAGCATGATGCTTACACGCACGATGTAATCCATATCGTTATAGGCAACACCATTATCGATGATAAGCGCCATGAGCGTAGGAATAAGAACCTCCATCGCGACTTCGCCGATCATGAAAAGCGGAGTGATGAATGCATACTTCTTATACTGTCGTACACGTTTAAGCAATATTCCTATCATCAAGTTCCTCCTGAATCCGGCAGAACCTTACTGGACAAGACCAACTTCAATTTATTGTATAAATGATTATCCTGGATCTGAATAGCCAAAAAGCGCAATCATCCAGGCCATCAGCCTGCCATAGATAAGCTAACCGACTAGTCGGATGATAGTTCCCGGACCAGACATGGTCAATGAGCTACATCCAAAATACATATTTCAGGGAATTCTATCGAATGCCACTCGTTCAGAGCCATCCTGGATCCAGATGATCCCGCATTTTCTGAACCCCTCACGCTCAAGAGCCCTCTGCATAGGAATGTTATCCTGATGGGTATCAACACGGATATAACTGCAGTTTACGGATGCGAACCGCACTGCATCATGAAGGAAGCTTCCTTTGTATGATGAGGATCTCGCTATGCGATGTATGACCCCGTATGGTCTATCGCATGACCATGTGCCACGTATCACATGATAGGTTGGATCGTCGATGACTGCGAAAAAGAAGACACCGAGAATAACACCACTCTCCACCGCCTTATAAAGGTATCCGGAGGAGATATCATCGGCTATGAGATCTCTTGAAGGATAACCCCCAGTCCATTGGCAGAGATTCCCGCTCTTCCTCATGAAGGATCTCCCCTCATCATATATTCCCATTATCCTATCGATGTCTTTCTCTTCAGCCTTCAGGATATCCATGGCCACATGATACAAAGAACTCCCCTGACTGAACAGGGGAGCGGATCGATGCTGCTCAGCAGCAGCTATTACTTGTTGTCATCATTCTTCTTTGTGATCTTATTGAGGATAACAAGAGCTACAAAGAGAATACCGAGGGCACCTGCAAGAAGGCCCCAGCTTGAGAATGCTACTACGAATACATTAGGTAGATCCATCTTGAAACCTCCTTAACCGAATATCGGGATAAGCTCTGACATCAGAAGTCCGCCGGCAAGAACGGATGCGATCTGACCAGAGACGTTTGCGCCGAGTGCGAATGGAAGCAGGTGATTCTGCTTATCAGCCTCGATACCGACCTTCTGAACAACACGGGATGACATCGGGAATGCAGAGATTCCAGCTCCTCCGATAAGCGGATTGATCTTCTTGTCCTTGGGCAGGAAGATGTTGACTATCTTAAGGAAGATGACACCGCAGGCTGTATCGAAGATGAATGCTACAAGGCCGAATGCCATGATCATGAGAGTAGCACCCTGGAGAAGATCCGGACCGGACATCATCGGAGAGATCGCAAGACCAAGGAGCAGTGTGATAAGCGGTGAAAGCATATCCTGGGCTGCACGAGAAAGGAGGTCAAGCACTCCGCACTCGCGAAGGAGGTTTCCGAACATAAGCATACCGACAAGGGCAGCTGAATCCGGAGCAAGGATACCGCAGACGATTGTTGTGACAATCGGGAAGATGATCCTTGTTGTCTTTGATACAGATGCTGCTGTGTAGTGCATCCTTATGGCTCTCTCCTTCTTTGTCGTCGTTGCCTTGAGGACAACAGGCTGGATCATCGGTACAAGAGCCATGTAGCAGTACGCTACAACGAGAATAGCAGCAACGTAGTTGGAATTGAGGCGCTGTGATACAAGGATGGCTGTCGGGCCATCTGCAGCTCCGATGATTCCGATCGATGCTGCATCGTTGAGCGGGAAGCCCATCAGCGATGCGATGATCATTGAGATGAAAATACCGCCCTGTCCGGCAGCTCCGATGAAGATCAGCCATGGCTTTGAGATGAGTGGACCAAAGTCTATCATCGCTCCGATTCCGATGAAAAGAAGAAGCGGGAATGCCTCTGCGCTCTCGATACCAACACTGTAAAGCCACTGGAGAATTGCATGCTCTTCGAGCATAACAGACCCAGGAAGGTTGACGAGAATCGCACCGAAGCCCATTGGCAGAAGAAGCGTCGGCTCCATCTCCTTGCGGATTGCAAGGTAGATCAGAATCATTCCGACGACAATCATAATAAGGTTATATACCAAGTCGGTGTTCATATTGTGGATTTTACCTGCAACTTCCGTATCTTGTCACTACCAGAAGCTTTAGATAGCAAAAAAACATGAAAACGAACACTATGTAATGCTAATTTTTTCACAGCTGTCCGCATCTGTGAGAATGAGCATCCCTCCTTGCCTTCCAGATCATCAGGACTACCATTATCATGACAGGAACGCCTATCGATGAGAATCCTGCGGAGATACCGATGCTGTCAGAGCAGTGTCCGATGATTATAGGCATGATGATCGCTCCTATTGAAGCGGTACCGATGCATATTCCCGTTGCTGAAGTTGAGCTGTTGTAGGATTTATCCATCGTTGAGAGTGTTGTTGGATAGATTCCGCTCATTGAAAGCCCCGCACCGAGAACCGCGATGACCTTAAGTGCCGTATTTACAGGCGATATAAGCAGAAAGAAGAAGATAAGAAGCATTGAGCCCAGGAAAAGTATCAGCCTGCTCTTATTCACCTTGCCTGCGATGATAGCGCATGAGAGACGGCCAAGAAGCATCATTATCCACAATAGCGACTGCATCGCAGTAGAGAAAGCGGGACTATACCCTAAGGAGCCGAAGTATGTCACAAGCCATCCCATCATCGATGCTTCGCAACAGAGATAGAAGAACATGATGAATGTATTGATCCAGAAAGTGAACGTCGAAGGTATGGCAGACTCCCCTTTCGCACGTCTGGACCTATGGCTTGACAGCTTCGATGTCGCTATGAGAATCAGGGCAATGACCATTACCAACATGATCACGAGGGGTTCTGTCCTCCACCCTATGGACATGAATGCGATGACCATGAATGGCGAAAGGAATGCGCCGATGGCGAATACCCCATGCAGCAGATTCAGGCCTGCAGCCTTGTTTCCTGCATTCTCACCCACTACGACATTCGTGATATTGGACATGGTTCCGCGTCCGATTCCAGTAAGAAGAAACGCAGGAAGGAGTATCAGAGGATTTCCGGTAAGAGTAATGACAGCAAGTCCCAGTGCCGCAAAAGATCCGAGAAGGACGGTGTTCAGCTTCCTTCCTATCGCATATGGCAGAACCCCGGAAGCGAAGACAGCGATGAGATTCCCGAGCTGATGCGCGGAAAGGAGAGTTCCCCGGAGCGTCTGTGACAGTCCGTACTCATCGCCAAGGGACGGGAGGATGGCTCCAAGGACGGTGCTCATCATACCGAACACAAAGAAGATAAAATAGATCCTTGCCAGAAGGGAGATATTCTCCTTCCTGACATCAAGCAGATTCGCAATACTGAACATCACTGCCCCCTAGAGGGCAGATGATGTCACAAAGATGTAAGCTATTCAAGCTCGGATGCGAGCTTTATTCCCCAGATGCTTCTGAGACTGTCCATGATGCGGAGAACCCTGAGAGTCTCATTCCAGGGCATCGATTCAGGCTCCAGCCTGCCTTTCTCTATGCACTCTGCAGCTTCCTTCAGCTCATACTCATATCCGCTGATGCCATGGCTGACAGGAATCGTCTCAAGAAGCTCTGGATTGCGGTCAGAGGAATAGATCCTGATCTCCTCAGGATTGTTCACATTCATCACCTCGATAATACCGTCGGTTCCGTAGATTATCCCGCGTCTGTCTGTCGTGGTCTGCCCATCGTAGTAGACAGAAGCGGAGATGCCCGACGAGAAGATGAGAGAGAATGATGCTCTGGCATCGACCCCTCCCTCCTCTGCGGCAAGCCCAGTAAGGCTTCTTACGGAATCCCCCGCGGCTGCCATCAGAGCGAAGTTCAATGGATAGATACCGATATCCAGAAGAGCTCCACCCGCTAGATGGGGATCGCGGATCCTTTCCTTATGGAAAAGCTTGTATCCGAGATTGGCTGATATCGAACAGACCTTGCCGATCCGGCCCGATGAGATGATTCCATCGATCATGCGGCGTGATGGCATATACCTTGTCCAGATAGCCTCCCCTGCGAAGAGCTTCTTCTCCCTTGCGAGAGCGAAAACTTCCATTGCCTCTCTTTCATTGACGGTGAAAGCCTTCTCTGAAAGAACGTTCTTTCCATGGGAGAGCGCATCGAGCATCTGCATTTTATGGTGGCTGTGAGGTGTAGCTATATATACAAGATCCACATCCGGATCCTCATACAGTTCTTCGTAAGAGCCATATGCCTTGGGGATATCAAAGCGAGAGGCGAACTCCTCTGCCTTTGACTTATCCCTGCTTGCGCATGCCTCTATCCTGAGAACGTCAGGCATCCTGACCATAGTCCCGGCAAGCGTTCCCGCTATATTGCCGCATCCAAGAATTCCTATTCTGAGCATTGTGTGTATTCTCCTGACTGTATTATAGCCGTTTTCCGATGAAGCAAGTACAATCAGGATGGAGGAAATCATGTTTTTCGGATTGTTTGCTTTTGCTTTTATCGTATTCATCATTGTTCTCTGGGTAATGCTTGCAGTGAAAGTCGCTGGAATGGCAAAGGAGCGGGGTGAAAGCTACGCACTCTATCTTCTTGGGGGAATCTTCCTATCTCCTGCTACGACAGCCCTTGTGCTGAATCTTGTCTCAACCAGGAATGAGAAGAATATCAAGCAGCAGATCGATGTGATCTCGCAGAATATGTATGCTGCAGCAGAGACCCTGAAGCGCATTGAATCGAAGCTCGGAGAGGGCAAGGACAGCACGGAAGAATAAGACAGTGGCCAGGAATGGATTTCCTGCCTGACAGCTCTGCTTATCAGAGAATCCTCATATGCCGCATATAGATCAATCGTCTCTGCTCTTTGACAATAGATATCTCAGAGCCCTTATCGTTCCGCTTCTGATAGAGACCCTTCTGAGCGTTACCATCGGGATGATGGATACGATAATGGTCGCAAGGGTCGGCGAGCATGCTGTCTCCGGAGTATCCCTTATAGACAGCATCGCGAATCTCCTCATCTTTCTTTTCTCTGCTTTCGCAACCGGAGGAGCTGTAATAGCATCGCAGTACCTGGGCAGGAAGGATAACAGGAATGCATGCCATTCAGCAAAGCAGCTGATGTATCTCTCGCTTGCCTTCTCTCTTGCTGTGTCCATACTGATGCTTGTCCTCAGGAAGCAGGTTCTGGGCCTGATATACGGCCACATCGAAGCAGATGTGATGGATTCAGCATTGTCATACTTCACTCCCATCCTCATATCCTTCCCATTCCTTGCTGTCCTCAACAGCTGCAATGCCCTCTTCAGATCAATGGGGAAGAGCCGGATCACGATGATAGTCGCGATCATCATGAACCTGATCAATGTCTCAGGCAATGCACTCTTCATATATGTATTCGGGATGGAGACATTCGGAGCAGGGCTCGCTTCTCTGCTATCAAGAATGGTTGCATGCTTCTATATGGTGTATAAGACTACAAGACCTGCAGAGCAGATACATGTTCCTGATCCTCTAAAGTTCGAACTTGATATCCCGATGATCAGGAGGATCCTGAAGATAGCCCTGCCATCCGGCATTGAGAACAGCGTATTCCATATAGGCAAGATCCTTGTCAGCTCAACTGTCGCATCATTCGGTACCGCTTCAATAGCCGCAAATGCAGTCTTCAATGCCTTGTCGACATTCGCAAATATCCCTGGATCTGCAATCGGCATGGCATCAGTCACCGTCATTGGTCAATGCTGCGGAGCACGTGAGTATGATCAGGCATCGTACTACGGTAAGAAGCTAATTGGGCTCACGTTTCTGATGATGGGTGCCACATGCTTGATTATTTTCCTGCTGACACCAGAGCTGGCAAGGCTCTATAATCTTTCAGATGCAGCCTACAATCTGGCTGTTGAGGCAACAAGGCTGAACATGTTCCAGACTCTTCTCTTCTGGCCACCTGCATTCACGATACCGAACTTCCTTAGAGCGGCAGGAGATGCCAGATTCACAATGATCGTATCAATTGCCTCCATGTGGATATTCCGGGTCATGCTTTCCGTCATACTTGGCGTCTATTTTGGTCTCGGATTCCTTGGAGTATGCTGGGGCATGTTCATAGACTGGTACTGCAGGGGCATCCTCTTCACTGCAAGATTCATAAAAGGAAAATGGAAGACAAAGACAGTCGTATAGCCGGAGGAAAGCTATCAGAGTCACCATTGGATCATGGAATCCATCTATGATTGCAGCGCTCTGACTGCGAAGACGGATTGCCGGGAGCTTCTCAGAAAACAGGTCGTTTCATAGTGTGATTTTCGTTTTAGAGTTCAATTTGAGCGAGACGGAGCAACACTACTCCGCCTTTTTCCGTCAAACATCACCGAAGATATCTAAGGAGTGCACTTGAGCTTCAATAATAATCTTTTCGATGAATCCAGCTTTTCCTTCCGTATAGGGCTTGCGGTTATCCGGGAAGGAGGAGACAAGCTGTTTCTTCAGCTTTTCATATTCAGCGGCTTTGTCCGGATGGGAATTCATATAGTCACGGAACATTATATAGTTATCCCATGCTTTTCCATGCCATTTCACAATATGTATATGGTGTGTGCGTATATTCTCCTCTCCTATGATGAAAAGAATCTGGTCCGGTATATCGCTTCCCCTGTATATAATCCCGTATTCAGCCAGTTCACCTATATGCGAAATTACTGATTGAACATCATCAAGCGCTACGGCTATATCCACAATGGGTTTTGCAGATATTGATTTTATTGCAGTACTTCCTACATGCTGGATATCCCTTGCTTCCGGTATGACTTTCCATAAGATCCTTATTACTCTTTCCGCCTCAGTTTTCCATTCATTGTCATGGGGGAGCAATTCCGTCTTTCCCCTTTCAAGCCCAAGATGCATAGATCTCTCTCCACGATTCCTTTTTTCAGTATAGCAAAATCCAGCGAGACGAAGCATATTGGTGTGCTCCCCGTCAATAGGGCAGCCAAATAATTAAAGAGAACCGTTGTACATCGCAAGGTGGCAACGGTTCTTCCATCTATGCTGCAGATATGTATCTATCGTGGTATTCCATCGGTGACATCCTATGCAGCTTCCTCTGTATCCTTTTCACGTTGTAGTATTCAACGTAATCATTGATGGAGCTTATGAGGCTGTCCTTGCTGTCGAATTTCTTGCCGTAGTACATCTCCCTCTTGAGTATTCCCCAGAAGCCTTCCATCGGGCCAT
>CALXKS010000058.1 GCA_944389015.1 uncultured Spirochaetaceae bacterium | reverse complement strand
ATGGCCCGATGGAAGGCTTCTGGGGAATACTCAAGAGGGAGATGTACTACGGCAAGAAATTCGACAGCAAGGACAGCCTCATAAGCTCCATCAATGATTACGTTGAATACTACAACGTGAAAAGGATCCAGAGGAAGCTGCATAGGATGTCACCGATGGAATACCACGATAAATACATATCTGCAGCATAGATGGAAGAACCGTTGCCACCTTGCGATGTACAACGGTTCTCTTTAATTATTTGGCTGTCCTATTGACGGGGAGCACACCATTGATTCAAATACCTCTGAAATTTCAATTTCAGTAATAAATGGAATACTCTGTGATAATTCAATGGTAGAAGGTTCTGACCAGCTAGGTTCTGCAATTTTCATCAATAATAAGTCTGATTCTAATAATTATACTATTGATGATTGGTATAATGGAAATAGAGATCAATGGCTTGCAGTAAATGTTCATGATGTTACCTTCTCTAGCAATTATGCAGATTGCGGTGGAGCAATTTGTCTCAATGGAAAAACTGAGTTCAATATCTATAATTCGATATTTGAGAAGAATAAGAGCAAAGACACATCAAATCCCGATGATACAGGTACTGGAGCAGCCATAATCTACTGGAATAAAAATCTAGAATCACAAGGCGAGATTGTAAATCTATATGATTGCAACTTCTCGGAAAATGATGGAATTAACCTGTTCTCAATGGAGAGAGAAAAAATCAGAAAGTTGATGTTCTTCTGAATATCTATGGTGGTAAATTTACAGGTAATACCCTTCATGATTCCCCTCTCTCATCTATTCAGGCATTCAATGTCTACGGAGGTGATTTCTCCAATGAGACATTGTCAAATGATTCAGGAAACAACAATAAGATGGTTATCAATGGTGGAATAATGGGTACTCTTGATATCAAAGGAGACAATCCTCTGACACTTGCTGGCGGCTCTGTTGGCACTCTTAATACTGACAAGAATACAGACAAGAAACTTGCATCCGTTACTCTTGTTGGTACAGCTAAAAAGGTTGAGTATGTCACATATGATGGTGGCACTGTGAATATCAACAGCCCATTCAAGATTGATAGAAATGGTGCTGTGCATTACAAGTATGAGAGCGGGTATGACAGAATCTCCGGAGATGAATTCAATGGATCTGAATTCAATCCTGCGATAAAAACATTCAATGTATTCTTGCCATCAGCTCAGATCGATTCGATCAAGAGCATCACAGTGCACTTTGCAGAGGGATCTCCTGTTACTCTGAGTAAGACAGAAACAACAGATGGTTCTGTAAAGTTTGGAAACTGATTATAACTTCCTAGTTCACTTGCCTCCGGTTTAGCTGCCGGAGGCATTTTCTTCTTCTGATATCAGAATCTGCAAGGAAACAATACTGGAGAGACCTGCTTGTCTCAGGGAATATAATCCCCTCTCTCCATTGATAGCGTATAGCCTATTGTCTCCATCCGCCTTGCGATCTTCTCAAGGTTCTCCCCTGCCTCATCGCCTGTGATCTTCTTCCCATCGTAGATCATGTATTTGGCTCGTTCCTCTGTTGGTGTTATATCAGGCATGATGACGTTTGCGCCATGGAGAATACCCTGAAGCTGGCCATCATCGGAAGCAGTTGCAAGCGCAGTTGTTGCAGGGATCATCGCATGTGGAAGCATCAGACGGACAAGAGCTACCATCCTCAGCGTCAGCTCAACGCTTCCCCTCTTCTCATCCTTGAATGGTGTTGAGCTGTGGGGAATGAACGGCCCGATGCCAACCATCTCAGGATTGAGCTCCTTCATGAAGACCATATCCTCCGCCAGTGTCCTGATGGAAGAGCCAGGTGATCCGACCATCATACCCGCTCCTGTCTGATATCCGAGCTTCTTGAGGTTATGAAGGCATTCAATCCTGTTCTCCTGTGACATTGAATCAGGATGGAGAACCCTGTAGTGTGCACTATCAGCTGTCTCATGCCTCAGGAGATATCTGTCAGCACCGGCTTCCCGGAGAGCTTTGTAGCTCTCATAACTTCTCTCCCCAACGCTAAGTGTCACAGCCACATCAGGATAGATTGATTTTATCTCCTTGATCATCCCTATGAGGCGCTCATCGCTGAAGTAGTTATCCTCACCGCCCTGAAGGACGAATGTGCGGAACCCCGCCTCATAGCCAAGATCAACACTCTCCATTATCGAATCTGATGATAGTCTGTATCTCAGCGCCTCGCGGTTGCTCTTCCGGAGACCGCAGTAGAAGCAGTCATTCCTGCAGTAGGATGTGAATTCAATGAGGCCCCGGGCAAATACCTTCTTCCCGTAAATCCTGTCACGGACAGAGGATGCAGCGGCCCTGATCTCCTCTCCATCAGTGTATTCTATAGCCTCCATCCACTCCTCTGCAGAGAGTTTCTCCCCATTGATTATCCTGTCGATGATGCTCATATGACTCTCTTTCCTTCTACATACTTCGCAAGGGGCTTCCTATCAGGAGAACGGTAGGCATAGAACTCCAGCTTCTCCTCTATGGACAGCTCAGGAGAGAGAACGGTCATATCCTTTGAGGAGTCCTCAAGGATGAGGATATCAGCAGCATAGCCAGGCTCGAAGGAACCTGCCTTGCCGAAGAAGGATCCACCGCCCTTCGATGCTAGATAGAATGCCTCGGAGAATCTTAGAGGAGGAAGAGCATCATCCACCAGTCTCCATCGCAGCTTCGATGCCTGGATGGCATCTGTGATCATCCTGAACATCGAAAGGGAGGAACCGCCTGCTGTATCGGTTGCAAGCCCTGTCTTTATACCGCGCTCCATGAAGCGGCGGACAGGAGCGATTCCAGATGACAGATTCATGTTCGATGAAGGGGAATGGGCAACCCATGCATCATGGTATGAGAGGAGATCCATCTCCTCCTCTGTCACCCACACGGAATGAGCCATGATGCTCCGTCCATCCATGAGTCCGAAGCTGTCATATGCATCTGCATAGCTCCTGCTTCCCGGACAGAGCTCGCGGACCCATTCAACCTCGCTCGGGTTCTCATCAAGATGGGTCTGCACAGGAAGATTCCTCTCCTTTGCAATCGCTCCGAGATATGAAAGGAGTCTGTCGGTGCATGATGGGATGAAACGCGGTGTGATGATCGGCTTCACATTCCTGAATGAAGAGGACTCCTCAAGGAACCTGATTTCTTCAGAGATAGCCTCATCAGTGTCTTCCCGGAGGATATCAGGAGAGTTACGGTCCATTGAGACCTTCCCGACATATCCATGAAGGCCGGACTCCTCCAGAAGGGACATGAGCATTATAGTTGATTCCCTGTATATTGTTCCGAAAATGGAAGCTCTTGCCGTACAGCTATTTCTAAGGTCCTCGACAAAGGCAGTATATGCATCAAAAGCGAAGTCCTTATCCGAGAATCTGGCCTCGAGCGGGAATGTATGCCTATCGAGCCATTGAAGAAGCTCATCATCCATGAAAAGCCCTGCGAACATATACTGAGGAGCGTGGATGTGAAGATCATACAGTCCGGGGAGAATGAGGGAGGATCCGAAGTCCGTTATATCAATCCCCGAGGGACGTTTCTCCGCCGTTCCGGCTACAACGCCATCCTCGATCAGCAGGTAACCATCCTTTATTGTCCGGAAGCGTCCAGGCTCCTCTGTCCAGATAAGATTTCCTTTAAAGGCGTGCATATAACCTCCTCTTTGATTCTACCATACCATCACCGAAGATTGACAGATGGAATCGGCTAAGTTAGCATTCACCTGTGACCAACGACAAGCGGATTGCAGAGACAAGGGAAAAGCTCAGGAATGCTCTGACGGAACTGCTTCTGACCGAGCCGATGGAGAGCATATCCATCAGAATGATAACAGATAAGGCAGGTGTGAACCGCAGTACTTTCTACGCCCATTACACATGCCAGAGGGATCTCATCGATGAGATGGAGGAGGAGCTCCTTTCGCATCTGCCTGTCTTCTCGTCCTCTGCCCATGATGACATCGCAAAGACATTCACGGCATTCATGTCATATGTCAAGGAGAAGAGGGATATCGTGAAGATCCTCATGACCGAAGGCGTTGACAACTCCTTCGGCGAGCGTCTGATAAAGATCGTCATGGACCGGTATGAGGAATTCTCGCCATTCGAGGATGAGGAGCTGTCAAGGATGAACTATGTCTTCTGCATCAACGGCATTGTAGGCCTTGTCCGTGACTGGATCAACAGCGGATGCAGCTGCCCTGTGGAGAAGATGGCAGGATTCTCTATCGAAATGGCATTCCGGGCATCGGGCATCGACAGGATGATACGCAAGAAACGCTAACTGCGGACTTTGCTGTTGACGTCCATCCAGTCAGATCCGGAACTCTTCTCCGTTCTTCCCACGAAGCCCGATCGTATCAGTGCAACGGTATTCGACCACTTCACATCACGCTCGGAGAATGCGGAGACGAACTCATCCTCGCTAACTCCGGAGATGCTGTAGCTGCCTTTGTAGAAGCCCCTGAGGGATTCAGGATAGAGATGCCTTGTCTCGGTATTCTCAGCATACTCGATCACAGCATCGTGGAAAACGCGCATGACAGCATCCTCAAGATCCTTCTTCCCCCATGAGACAAGTGGGTTGTCAGAGGAATATATGCTCTTCTCCGCCTCCAGAAGCTTTGACTTGATCGTATCCGGGGCGAAATCAGAAAGGCGGGAGGAGAGCACAGGGATAGCCTCGATGAGGGCTATCATCCCATCCTTATCCAGTCTTTCCCTCATCCTCAGCAGGATACCGCTGTCCTCAGAGAGCCTTGAAAGCACGTTTCTCCCTGATATCACACGGAAGGAAAGCCCATCCTCAAGCTTGTCAAAGAGCGATCGGGCATCCGATACGATGACAAGAGGCCTCAGAAGCTCCTCAAGCTCTGAAGAGAAATGTGTGATGACCTCCTTATCGCTTTCTGTCCTGACGGAGGCAACGCTCAGCCCTTCAGGGTTGAGCTTCATCAGAGGCCAGAGAAGAAGGCCATGGGAAGCATTCAGGACAAGAACATTATCGCTCCGGAGGATCGAAAGTCCTGAATATAGGCGCTTGGTAAGCGACAGAAGCGCCTCCGCACGCC
The DNA here is from genome assembly GCA_944389015.1 of uncultured Spirochaetaceae bacterium. Lineage (GTDB taxonomy): Bacteria > Spirochaetota > Spirochaetia > Sphaerochaetales > Sphaerochaetaceae > Ornithospirochaeta. The sequence goes on along the minus strand of CALXKS010000058.1, from coordinate 12,232 downwards.
CTGACATCGCCCTCTCTATCCACTTCTCCCTTCTTCTGTCGCCAGGGGAGAATGTCAGATTCTCCTTGTAGACATCCTCAGTCACAGCCTCGAGCTGCGCCTCGCGCCTGATCATCACCTCATCCCGTATCCTGCTCTCGTATCCCATATCCGATGGCTTATAGTAGACCTTCCCCTGAAGCCCTGTCGGGAGATACTGCTGGGCGACCCAGTGATCCTTATAGGAATGGGGGTACATATAGCCCTCTCCATGACCGAAGCCCTTGCTGTCCCTGCTCGCATCGCGGAGATGGTTCGGCACCTCCTCAGCCTTCTCCCTCTCAACATCCGCAAGCGCATCGAAGAATCCCAGTGAGGAATTGCTCTTCGGGCAGGTTGAGAGATAGATTGCGGCATGGGCAAGATGGAAGCGCCCCTCAGGAAGCCCTATCCTGTCAAAGGCCTCAGCATCGGCAACGGCTACTGAGACAGCCATCGGATCGGCCATTCCGACATCCTCTGCGGCGAGGATGATCATGCGGCGGAATATGAAGCGGGGATCCTCACCCGCTGCAACCATCCTCGCAAGCCAGTAAAGGGAGGCATCGGTATCGGAACCGCGGAGGGATTTGATGAATGCGGATATCACATCGAAGTGATAATCCCCCTCCTTATCATAGAGCACCGCACGGCGCTGTATGGACTCCTCCGCGCACTCCTTCGATATATATATCTCCGAGCCATCAGGTGGCGGGAAGGAATCAGGCGTCGTCTCGACAGCAAGCTCTATAGCATTGAGAAGGGATCTCGCATCCCCTGCTGCAACTGAGACAAGATGCTCCAAAGCCCCTTCCTCGAATACGACCTTATACTTTCCATAGCCTCTTTCCTTATCGGAGATGGCGTCATGGGCAATGCGCATGAGATCATCATCTGTAAGCTTCTTAAGCTGGAATATCCTGGAACGGGACACAAGAGCGGCATTGACCTCGAAGTATGGATTCTCCGTAGTGGCACCTATAAGGATGAATGTACCATTCTCGACCCATGGAAGAAGGGCATCCTGCTGGCTTTTGTTCCAGCGATGGACCTCGTCTACGAAGAGAATCGTGCGCTGTCCATAGAGCTCACGCCTTCTCCTGGCATCCTCGATCTCGGCTCTGAGCTCCTTCACGCCTGACAGTACGGCATTGAGGGTTGAGAAATGGCTTTCAGTCGTATTCGCAATGACCCTTGCAAGCGTCGTCTTTCCCGTTCCGGGAGGCCCGTAGAATATAACGGAGGAAAGCTGGTCTGCCTGGATTGCCCGTCTAAGGAGTCTTCCCTTGCCGAGTATGTGCTCCTGTCCGACATACTCATCGAGCGTACGGGGACGCATGCGGGCTGCAAGAGGTTCCTCCGAGTGTGAGACAGATGATGAGAAGAGATCCATCAGCGGCCTCCCCAGAATACATAGTAATAGCCGGATGTTATGCCTGAAGGCGAATTCTTCAATGCTCTTTCGCACTCTCCAAGACGATCGAAGAGCGTATCGGCAAGTATGCAGGCAGCCCTTTCTGGATCGATCATCTCAGGCGGCGATATATATGTCGCATGGCCTACAGCGGAAAGATTCAGATAAGCGCCACGGACTGCCTGGAACTCCGAACTGGACGGCTGGAAAGCGGCAGAAAGCTCATCGCTTACAGCCTCCAGCTCCTCGGAATAGAGCGCAGTGACGCTCTGGTATATCCTGCTTCTTATGCCTTCCGTGAATGATCTGTCATCATAGATGAAGGCATCAGAACCAGTCTCTGCAAGTGATGAAGCGGCCTCCCTGACTTCATGGATGGCATCGGGAAGATACGGGGAGATGATTCCGGATAGATGCTCTGCATATTCCTCCGCGATATCCTCATATAATGGAACGTATCTGGAATAAGCCGAATAGGTCGGCGGAAGAGCGCTTATTATCCTATCTATCCCGACAGGACTATCCAGGTCGACAGATGAGAACATATCAGAGGAAAGCGACATAAGGGCATTCCTTATCTCGCCTTCCGTATACTTTGTACCATCAGTGCTTCTGCATGAGATAGCAAGGAGCATGATGGAAAGGACAATAGCTATCCGCTTCATGCCTCAGAGCTCTGCCTTCCAGAGTCCATGGAGATTGCAGTACTCATAGACAGCCGTGACTCCATCAGCAGAAAATACTGCCTCAGGCTTCTCGCCCGGCTTGAGATACCTCACCTCTACGCCATCTTCCCTCTCTGCTGCGATGAACCTTATGCTGTGCTCCTCAGTCATCGGATGCTCAACAGAGCCGACCTTCGCGAAGATCTTCCCGTCCCTGACCTCAAGCGACGGAACATGCTTTTCCTTCGCTCCATCGGTCGTATTAGCCTTAAGCTCCGTCATTTCCCTGCCGCAGCAATGCGGAGTGCATGTGCCCTTCTCAAGAACCATGACCATTTCGCCGCAGCCGCTGCATCTGTAAATCGTCAATGCCATATAAGCCTCCACGGCGATTATACCCCAAAAAGCGGAGAATGGGCAGAATCGGGGGAGAAAAATGAAGCGGACAACCAATAACGCAGCGCCCTTTTGCATGCAATACGCATATAAATGCACTTTTGTGCATCGTGCTTGCCAGAATCAGTCAAACAATGATAATGTAGTCATAATCAATACACACAAGGGAGATTAATATGAAAAGAATCCTTTCAGTTCTTCTCGTACTCGTTACCCTGTCTGCAGCAGCTTTCGCAGCTGACTTCCACATCGGTGTCGTAACCGGTACTGTATCACAGTCCGAGGACGACCTCCGCGGAGCTGAGGCTCTCATCGCGGAATACGGTGCAGTTGCAGATGGCGGTATCATCCAGCACATGACATACCCTGACAACTTCATGGAAGAGCAGGAGACAACGATTTCCGTTATCCGCGGACTCGCTGACGATCCTCTCATGAAGGCTGTCATCGTCAATCAGGCTGTTCCTGGAACTGCGGAGGCTTTCCGCCAGATCAAGGAAGTCAGACCTGACATCCTCTGCTTCGCAGGAGAGGCTCACGAGGAGCCGTATCTCGTATCAGGCGCTGCAGATCTCGCAACCTCCAACGACTTCGTAGCACGTGGCTATCTCATGATCAAGACAGCTCATGAGCTCGGATGCGATACATTCGTGCACATCTCATTCCCACGCCACCTCTCTATGGAGAAGATGCAGAGAAGAGTCGCCATCATGAGAGAGACATGCAACCAGCTCGGCATGAACTTCGTCATGGAGACAGCTCCGGACCCGACATCCGACGTTGGAATCGCAGGTGCTCAGCAGTACATCCTCGAGCAGACTCCGAACTGGATCGAGAGATATGGTGAGAACACAGCATTCTTCTGCACGAACGACGCACATACAGAGCCTCTTCTCAGACAGCTCCTTGAGTATGGCGGATACTTCGTTGAGGCAGACCTTCCTTCACCGCTCATGGGCTATCCTGGAGCTCTTGGCATCGACCTTTCTGCTGAGACAGGCGACTTCCCTGCAATCCTTGCAAAGGTTGAGGCTGCTATCGTAGAGAAGGGCGGCGCTGGTCGCTTCGGAACATGGGCATACAGCTACGGCTATACAACAACAGCTGGTCTCGGATCCCTCGCTATCGAGGCTGTCCAGGCTCAGATGGCTGGTGAGGAGTATGACATCCACTCCATCAGAAACGTCAGCAAGAACTTCACAAAGTACACTCCTGGCGCACAGTGGAATGGTTCGTACTACACCAACGCTACAACAATGGAGACTTATACAAACTTCATCCTCGTGTACCAGGATACCTATATCATGGGCGATCCGGGATTCTACATGGGCAATGCAGATGTTGAGATTCCTGAGTGGTGCTTCACAATGACTGGTGAAGGCGTGTGATTACCCTACGCAATGAAAAGGGGAGGGTCTCCCTCCCCTTTCTTCTTGAAAATTTGAGGGGAGACAATGAGTGAAATGACAAATACCTTGCTTGAAATGCAGAACGTTAGCAAGGAGTACAATGGAAATCCTGTACTGAAAGATGTGAATTTCACGCTGAAAGAGGGAGAGGTTCTCGGTCTGGTCGGTGAGAACGGAGCAGGAAAGAGCACTCTGATGAACATACTCTTCGGCATGGATGTCATTCAGCAGACAGGCGGCTATGGCGGAAAGGTCCTCATAGACGGAAAGGAAGTTAAGTTCGCATCCCCGCTTGATGCGCTCAAGGCCGGTATCGGCATGGTACATCAGGAGTTCTCTCTGCTTCCTGGCTTTACCGCAGCAGAGAATATCCTTCTGAATCGTGAACCAGAGAATAAGAGCGTCCTGTCGCTTGTCTTCGGAGACAGGGCAAATACAATAGATAGGAAAGAGCTTCAGAAAGAAGCAATCGCTGCGATCACAAAGCTCGGAGTAGAGCTTGATCCTGACATGCTTGTATCAGAGATGCCTGTAGGACATAAGCAGTTCACTGAAATCTCAAGAGAGATCTCAAAGAGCGCTATCAGGCTCCTCGTCCTTGATGAGCCGACGGCTGTTCTTACGGAAAAGGAAGCTGACATGCTTCTCAAGGCCATAAAGAATCTCGCCAATCAGGGAATCGCAGTCATCTTCATCACACACCGTCTGCAGGAGATCCTCGATGTATGCAATAAGGTTATCGTCATGCGCGATGGCCGCATCATCAGAGAGCTCGATGCAGCATCGACATCCATTCCAGAGATGGCGAAGCTCATGGTCGGACGCGAGGTCAGCACCGACAAGCCGAAAGCCGAGAGCGATGGCAGGACAATCTCAGACAAGATCGTGCTATCTGTGAAGAATCTCTGGGTCGATATGCCTGGTGAGACAGTGCGCGATGTCAACATCGAAGTCAGGGATGGGGAGATCCTTGGAATCGGAGGCCTTGCGGGACAGGGAAAGCTTGGTATACCAAACGGCATCATGGGACTGTTCCCTGCTGGCGGAAAGGTTGTCCTCAATGGAAGCGAGATACCTCTCAACAATCCTCGTGCATGCCTTGATTCCTCGCTTGCATTCGTTTCAGAGGACAGAAGGGGCGTAGGGCTTCTTCTCGATGAATCCCTGGAATGGAATATCGCATTCCCGGCGATGCAGATCCAGAATAAGTTCCTTAAGAACTACCTTGGCGGACTTATCAAATGGCGCGATCAGGATGCGATAAGGGAAGTCACGCAGAAGTACATCAACCAGCTCCAGATCAAGTGCACATCATCGCTGCAGAAGGCAAAGGAGCTCTCTGGCGGAAACCAGCAGAAGATATGCCTTGCGAAGGCATTCGCGCTTGAGCCGAAGCTTCTGTTTGTCTCCGAGCCTACACGCGGTATCGATATCGGAGCAAAAGCCCTCGTTCTCCAGGCTCTCAGGGAGTACAACAAGAAGCATGGCGTAACCATCGTCATGATCTCCTCCGAGCTTGAGGAGCTCAGGCAGATCTGCGACAGAATCGCCATCATAACCGACGGATCGGTCTCCGGCATCCTTCCGGCAGAACGGCCCAGCGAGGAATTCGGAATCCTCATGGTCGGGAAATCAAAGAAGGAGGCTATGTGATGGATAAAGCTATGGAACTTGTAAAGTCCTTCGGGCTTCCGCGTCTCATAATCACCCTGTTCCTCCTTGCGCTCTTCGTCATCGCACCATTTGCAGGCATCAATGTCGCATCTTCGGTGACAGACGTTCTCGGGCGCTTCGGACAGAATGCCATCATGGTACTCGCCATGGTTCCTATGATCCATTCAGGATGCGGACTGAACTTCGGACTGCCTCTTGGCATCATCTCCGGTCTTCTCGGGGCAACGCTTGCGATCGAGACAGGGATCCAGGGACCTGTATCATTCCTTCTTGCGATTCTCTACTCCACTCCGTTCGCACTTATCTTCGGATGGGGATACGGAAAGCTCCTCAACAGGGTAAAAGGAAGCGAGATGATGATCGCAACATATGTAGGCTTCTCATCCGTTGCTTTCATGTCGATCATGTGGCTCATCCTCCCCTATCACTCACCTACTATGGTATGGGGCTATACAGGACAGGGACTCAGGACAACGATCTCCACAGAGGGATTCTACTACCACATCCTCCGCGATACCCTGAATCTCAGGATCGGCAACCTCTCCATCTCATTCGGTGAGATCATATTCTTTGCGCTCTTTGCTTTCATCATCTGGGCCTTCCTCCATACGAAGACCGGTACAGCGATGACAGCAGTCGGCTCCAATCCGGTATTCGCAAGGGCATCAGGCATAAATATCGACAAGCAGAGAACACTCTCCGTAATCATGTCGACATGGCTTGGCGCGCTTGGAATCCTCTGCTATCAGCAGGGCTACGGATTCGTGCAGCTCTATCAGGGCCCGATGTACATGGCTATGCCTGCGGTCTCCGCGATCCTCATCGGAGGAGCGAGCGTGAACAAGGCAAACATCACGAATGTTATCATCGGCACGATACTTTATCAGGGAATCGTATCCATGACGCCATCCGTCATGAACTCCCTGATCCATACGGATATGTCAGAAGTCCTCAGGATCATCGTCTCCAACGGTATGATCCTCTATGCTCTGACAAGAAAGACGGGGGCTTCAAGATGAAAAAAGAGATAACAAGCAAAGATGTGAGGAAGTTCCTCGCAAACAATATCGTACCGATTATCTTCATCGTTCTCTGTGCTGTCTGTATTCCTATCGCAGGATACTCTGGCCAGTACCTTGTCGATCAGATAATCACAAGAATCGTCCGCAACAGCTTCCTCGTCCTCTCGCTCCTGATTCCTATCATGGCAGGAATGGGACTGAACTTCGGAATGACTCTCGGGGCAATGGCAGGACAGATCGGCCTGATATTCGTTACATCATGGAATGTAGTGAGCATCCCCGGCCTTCTCTTGGCTGCGATCATCGCCACCCCGATAGCAGTGCTTCTCGGATGGTTCTGCGGAAAGATGCTCAACATGGCAAAGGGAAGGGAGATGATCACAAGCTACATGATCTCCTTCTTCATGAATGGTGTCTATCAGCTCATCGTCCTCTATGGAATGGGAGCTCTCATCCCTATCCACTCCAACAGGGTAATACTTCCAAGAGGATATGGTGTAAGGAACACCGTCGACCTTCTTGATGTCAGGAAGAGCATCGATAACTTCTGGTCCATCAGGCTCTTTGCGGATGAGAATGGAATGGGAGGACTCACGATTCCTCTTCTCACGCTGATTCTGATCGCAATTCTCTGCGTGATCATCATCTGGTTCCGCAAGACGAAGATAGGACAGGACATGAGAGCTGTAGGACAGGATATGGAGGTAGCAAGGGAAGCCGGAATCAAGGTTGAGAGAACAAGAATCCTTGCCATCATCATCTCCACTGTCTTCGCAGCCTATGGCATGATCATCTACCTCTCGAACATGGGAACGCTGAATACCTACAACTCCCACTCTCAGATCGGAATGTTCAGTATCGCAGCTCTCCTTGTCGGAGGAGCATCCGTATCCAAGGCATCGATAAAGAATGTGTTCCTTGGAATCATCCTCTTCCACCTGATGTTCATCCTTACGCCTCAGGCTGGAAGGAATCTCATCGGACAGGCTCAGATCGGAGAGTTCTTCCGCGTATTCGTATCCTACGGTGTCATCACCCTCTCCCTCGTTCTCTATGAGATCAGGACAAGGCGTGAGAAAGCTGAATCAGCACAGACACTCGCCATCGAGCAGAAGGAGGCACAGGCATGAAGAGCGCAAAGGAAATATTCGATCTCAGATTCTTCGTCCGTCTTGGATGCATCGTTGCGATCATACTGCTTGCTGTATTCCTCTATAACTTCGGCAAGCAGCGCACGCTCCTCGTGGATAACTGGACAACGGAGATCAATGGTACGTCCTACCGTGCAGAGGACTGGGCAAAGGTAGAGGTCGACGACCTTGGAACACAGGAGTATGCTCCCCGCATGAGGATCAGCATTCCTCTCCGTGGAAGGACCCATACGATCAAGATCACATATGATGACAGGAGCTTCAACGAGTTCGAGCTTGATCCTATCGAGTTCTCTCTTAAGTACGACACCTCGATAATCTCCGTTCCTGCCCTTGTCGCAGGCGTGCCTGTAGAGGATGCGCTCAGGGAGTTCATCGTGGAACCGGCTCCTGTAACGGAAGCAGAGGAGAATCCAGAAGCCTCAATCAGCGAATTCGGTGATATGAGCATGGAAATCTGATGATTGCAAAGTACTGATTATTCTGCCGCCGGGTTTTTCCTGGCGGCTTTCTCTTCCAGCAGGATCTATGGGTCACCACGGATTATCGATTGATTTGACTTTAATGCGGATCATGGCAATAATATGAATGTAAAGAGGCACCGCCGATAGACGGTCTGACCTCACCAATCGAACGAGAGCCGTCCAGATGGGCTAGATCATGGGCGGCTTACTTTTTCCGAACAATCACTACTAAACTGATGATTGATACCACCAGTGACAGCAACTCAAAATCCGTCATAAGCGCCTCCTTCCTCATCGTTGCCGAATCGTCAGGAGAGCAACGCCTCCCGACATCCGATAATCAGAATCAAGAGGCCAAACCGCCTACCTTTTCTAAGGGCAGTGCCGATGTCAGTATACAGGAATCCCTGAGAATTGGAAGATAGGACTGTTTCTTAGGTAAAGCTGCTACAACCCTGCCAGGCTCATCCTGAATATCGTTGACTAATGGCGCGATGAGGATATTTGACTTTGCCTGGGAATACAATGATAATATGAATGTAAGGAGGCACCGCCGATAGACGGTTCCGACCTCGATTATAACAGGAATTACCCGCTAATCTTTGGACGGACGGCGGGTATTTCCATCTCTGATAAGAGCCAAAAGCTCGCGGAGAACTTTCAGGGCTTCAAGAATCTCTTTCATACTGCCTCCTTCTCCATATGGATCAGGAAGCATCCTGCCTGCTCGCGGAAAGAAACAGCAAGGTCAGAACCGCCTACCTTTTCTAAGGGCAGTGCCGATGTCAGTATACAGGAATCCCTGAGAATTGGAAGCGATGCGATTTTCCACAGTCCTGCAGGACGAAGGGACAGCGGCTTCGGGAGCGGCAGGCTATGGGATTCCGTCATATCCAGAGGCTGCAAATGGATTGATGATCCGGGAAAAGCCGTTATTGCAGCCCGCTGGAAATGCATCGTCCGATCTGAGAATGGATACTGCCCGAGGGTGATGACATCAAACGCTAAATTAGTTATATTTGGTAAACTGGAATACAGATCTATTAGATTGGAATAAGGATGGGCACTATGGTTGCTGATAAGAACGTGAAGGAACTGGAAGGATCCAGAGCTGAGCTTACGATTACAATCGACTCCGCTTCTATCGAGAAGGACTATTCGGAGAAGCTTGCCAAGTACGCAAAGGAAGTACAGATCGATGGCTTCAGAAAGGGCAAGGTACCTGTATCGGTACTTGAGAGGAAGTTCGGCGATGCGATCAGGGAAGAGAGCACCTTCAAGACAATGGAGGAAGGGCTTGAGGAAGCATTGAAGGATATCCCGGAAGATCAGAAGCCGATTGCGTTCTCCACACCTGAGCTTCAGAATGAGGAGAGCCTCCTTCCGTTCAAGAAGGGTGAGGATATCACATTCTCAGTCATCTATGATATCTATCCGAAGTTCGATCTTCCGCAGTATACAGGTCTTACAGCAGAGGTTCCTGCAGTAGAGATCACAGACAAGGACATCGATGACAAGATCGAGGAGCTCAGGGACAGGAATGCGATCGTCAGGACAAAGGACGGCAAGGCTGCCGATGGCGATATCGTGACTGTATCCTATGCAGAGCTCGATGAGGAAGGAAAGAAGAAGGCCGATACAGAGAGGACCGATTTCACATTCACACTCGGTTCCGGCTATAACTTCTACCGCATCGACAGCGATGTCGCAGGAATGTCCAAAGGCGAGACGAAGACTGTCGAGAAGAGCTATACAGAGGAAGACCACGTTCCTGGATACGCAGGAAAGACGATAAAGCTTGAGATCACTCTCTCCGAGGTCAAGACAAGAGAGCTTCCTGCTGTCGATGATGAGTTTGCGGAGGATGTGAAGGACGACTACAAGACAGTCGCTGATCTCCGCGCCGGCATCAAGGCTGATTTCGAGAAGGAGGTCTCACAGCGCCTCGAGCATATCAAGGAGGACAGCATTGTCTCCAAGATCGCTTCCGAAACCGATTTCGCACTCCCCCGCTCCATGGTCGAAGCCCAGCTTGAGCAGAGATACAGACAGTTCTCATCACAGAGCGGCATGAAGCCTGAATTCGTCGAGAAGATGCTCAAGATGCAGAATATGACGAAGGAAGATCTTCTTGAGACATGGAGAGCTGACACAGAGAAGATGATCAGGGAGCAGATCATACTTGATGCGATCATGAAGAAGGAGGACTTCCCTGTTGATGAGGAAGAGCTCCAGAAGAGATGCGATGAGTCTCTGAAGAATGTGCCCGAGGCCGACAGGGAGAGCTATAAGGGCATGATCAAGGATGAGATGCAGTTCGCGAAGGTTCTCCCATTCCTTCTTGAGAAGAACAGCTTCACAGAAGGAAAGAAGCTCAGCTACAGCGAGTTCCTCTATGGGCCGATGACAGCTGAGGGTGAGACAGAGGAAAAGGAAGAAAAATAATTGAACGAAAGGATGAACACACTTGTCCCCTACGTGCTTGAGCAGTCGGGGACGGGTGAAAGACAGTACGATATATTCTCACGTCTTCTCAGAGACAGGATCATCTTCGTCGATGGTGAGATAACGGATCAGGTTGCTGATCTGGTCGTTGCAGAGCTTATATTCCTTGAAAGCGAGAATCCGAAGAAGGATGTGAGTCTTTACATCAATAGCCCCGGAGGAAGCGTTACCGCAGGTCTTGCCATCTATGACACCATGCAGTACATATCCTGCCCCGTATCGACGATCTGTGTCGGACAGGCATGCTCGATGGCGGCGATCCTCCTCGCTTCAGGAGAGAAAGGCAAGCGTTCGATACTTCCAAATGCCCGTGTCATGATACATCAGCCTTCAGGTGGTGCTGAGGGACAGGCAAGCGATATAATCGTCAGCTCGCGTGAGCTCCAGAGAATCAATGATGTAACAAAGCGCCTTATGGCACAGCATACAGGTCAGAGCGAGGAGAGGATCCAGAGCGATATACTCCGTGATTTCTACATGGATGCTGACATGGCGCTTGAGTACGGCATCGTTGACAGGATCATGAGAAAGTAATATGGCAAGAAACGCAAAATACTGTTCATTCTGCGGAAGACCGCTTGCAGATGGTACCGTCAGATATGTCGCAGGCCCGGGAGTGGCTATCTGCGAGAACTGCGTGAATACATGCATTGATATCCTCGGCACCCAGGGAGGAAAGGAAGGAGACTCTGACATAGAGATCAGGGAAATCCCCACCCCGCATGAGCTCAAGGAGTACCTTGACCAGTATGTCATAGGACAGGATGCGGCCAAGAGAGTCCTCTCTGTTGCCGTATACAACCACTACAAGAGAGTCAAGTACGCAGACCGCATCGCCGAGTCCGGTGTCGAGATCGATAAATCGAACATCCTCATGATAGGTCCTACAGGAACGGGCAAGACTCTTCTTGCAAGGACGCTTGCGAAGAAGCTGGATGTCCCATTCGCCATTGCTGATGCGACAACGCTCACAGAGGCAGGATATGTCGGAGAGGATGTCGAGAATATCCTTCTCAAGCTTATCGAAGCCGCTGATTACGATATCCCAAGGGCAGAGCATGGCATCATCTTCATCGATGAGATCGATAAGATCGCGAAGAAGGGAGAGAATGTCTCCATCACCCGCGACGTCTCAGGAGAAGGTGTGCAGCAGGCGCTTCTGAAGATCATAGAGGGAACCAATGCATCCGTTCCGCCGCAGGGAGGAAGGAAGCACCCTAATCAGGAGATGCTCAAGATAAACACATCGAATATCCTCTTCATATGCGGAGGTGCATTCGTCGGGCTGGACAAGGTGATTGAGCGCCGTGTGGCTTCATCACAGATGGGTTTCGGCGCTGATATCAAGGACAGGGATGAGATGGACCTCGATGAGCTGTACAGCGAGCTTCTTCCAGATGATCTCATCAAGTTCGGCCTTATTCCGGAGTTCATCGGAAGACTTCCTGTCCATGTATCGCTCAGCAACCTCAAGCTTGAGGATCTGAAGAGGATCCTCGTCGAGCCGAAGAACT
>CALXKS010000057.1 GCA_944389015.1 uncultured Spirochaetaceae bacterium | reverse complement strand
GAATGGCATGTGCACTCTGCTTATCTGCACTTGGATCAGGACTCGGAACAGGATGCGCTGGTCAGAGCGCAGTCGGCGGCTGGAAGAAATGCTATGCTGCGGGAAAGCCCGCTCCATTCATCATGGTAGCTTTCGCAGGAGCTCCTCTTACACAGACAATCTACGGATTCCTTCTGATGAACTTCATCAGATCGGCATTCGAGGGTGGCGCTTCATATCTGCTCTGCCTTGGAGCTGGTGTATTCGGCGGACTTGCAATCGGACTTTCAGCATGGATGCAGGGAAAGGTCGCTGCAGCTTCCTCTGATTCTCTCGCAGAGACAGGAAAGGGAACAGCTAACTACTTCATCGTAAGCGGTATCACCGAGACAGTTGCTCTCTTCACACTCGTTTTCTGCCTCCTGCTTCTTGGCTGATGCGATACAGAAAGCGCTTTGCTATCTGAAGATAAAATGAAGCCCACCTTTGCCGGTGGGTTTCTTCTATAAGCGTACCATCTATTTCACTCTGCAGCATTCAGTGAGCTGCCGTATTTCCTGATGAATGCATCTTTTCTTTCTTCGGCAGGAATGCTCTGCACTTTTTCCATTGATGCATCGATGATTGCCTCTTTCCTTCTGTCAAGCATGAATCGGATGAATACTTTATCCTCCTCTCTGATTGGGGCCTCCTCTATGAGGCTGTGGATTTCACCTATTCTTCCATTGATTCTCTCTCCCATTGTGATTACTGCTTTGTCAGAGTCAGAAAAGAGACCGGATTGCAGCAGGTCATGATATGCGATCTTCCTGTCATTGATTTTGAAAACGGAAAGCGGTCTCTGATAGAGTCTTGCCTCAAGCTCGTTCTGATCTTCCATTATCCTCTTTCTGATCAGGCTATCAGATTGAGGATACAGAGAGGAGCCACAGTCGAAAACCGGAGCTGTTTCCCATTCTCCTGTAGCATTGGATGACAGAAATCCCCAGTTCCCGTTGTGCCTATCGAAATTGGCAATGAATGAATCCACGACAGTCATATTCCAGAAGAAATCCGACAGTCTGCCTGCATCCACATAGAGCTGCTCTTCGATTGCATCAGCAACGGAATAGAGATCCGTTCCATAACCGTTGGAAGGGGAAGAGATGACCGTATTCTTCAGAGATCCGAAATCATGGAATGAATACTTGCCAAGCTCTGTGAAATCCCTGCATGCAACAACCTCGTATATTCTCCCATTCCTGTGCTTATATTCTCCGATGAATGTTTCCTGAGCGGAAATTCCAAGAATGCTGAATATCCTTGATCCGATGAATTCACTGACAATGCTGTTGGAATAGTGCAAAGCTGGGTTCTGCCTGGCATTGGCAGGGAATTTCAGCATGTATTCTTCCCCGTCTATGATTATGGATATCTTTGCTCCATTTGCTCCTTGGTAGGTGTTCCACCCGAGATGGTAGTCCGTGAAGTCATACCGGGTTCTGAAGTCGAGCATGGCATTCCTCCTTCACTCAGCGTAAAAGATATTTCTTTCTCAGTTCATCGGCTTCTTCTTTTGAGATACATCCATCATGCTGAGCCGCATTTATGTCTCCATAGAGCTCATCGGCATACATATCCCAGTGGAAAGGATCATCCTTGTTCTCAAGGAATTCTTTGATGGATTTTCTGAGATAGAGTGGCAGTTCGCTTTCGATCATGTGCTTATTCTATCATATGCAGTCATCATAGCCCAAGGAATGGTATGATTCTCTCTGCGTCTTTGTATCCTTTGCCGTACAGCTTCATGATATCATCATCCCTGTGCTTCAGCGTTGTCACACCGCAGGTATCATCGGGGGCTATCACAAGAAGCTTGCCTTCCTGCTCATACTTATCCATTCCCTTTATCTGGCTGTTGTATGTCTCAGCTCTGTTCAGCATTGCCCTGCCTGCTGCAGGATAGCGCTTTGAAAGGGTATTCCCGACCCAGTTGTCCTTATCCGGATTGCGGATGAAATCGCGGGGCTTCGTGAGTATCACGATGACCTTGTCCGCTCCCATGCTGAATGCTTTCTCATATGGTATCGGATCGGATATCCCACCATCGTAGTAGAGCCTGCCCCGGAACTCTATTGGCTTGCATGCAACCGGAAGGGCCGCTGTAGCTTCAAGAACCTTCAGATTCCCGATCTCGATGGAATCCTTGCCAAGATAGTCAGGCTTCCCCGTTTCTGCGTCAGTTGCGACGAAGACCATGTCGGAAGGGGAGCTGAGGAAGGCCTCCGCATCGAATGGATCCTCGCAGCCCGGAAGCGAGAGATCCTCATAGATGTATTTGAGATTCATGAATGTGCCGCGAGTAAGGAATGGCCACAGCCCCATGTATTCCTTTCTTTTGGGATACACAGTGAAATATCTCAGTACGCGGCCGCGCTGCTTCGCGAAGTATGTTGACATATCAGCAGCACCTGCCGAGACACCGATTCCAAGGTCTATCGGATAGAGATCATTATCCATCAGATAGTCATATACTCCAGCTCCATAGACGGCTCTCATTCCACCGCCGACATCAATAAGCGCAGTCTTCATGCCTCAGATTCTAATATTTTGTTCTCTCAGTGTACATTCTCCTCCAGTAGGTACTATGATTGAAGCATGCAGATCGCTTTGCTATTCATCATACCATTCATCGGAACAGCTCTCGGAGCATCAGGCGTTCTTTTCCTTAAGAACGGACTTGGAAAGAGGACGGAGAAAGCGGTGCTTGGCTTCGCTGCAGGCGTTATGATCGCGGCCTCTGTCTGGTCACTTCTCCTGCCTGCGATCGAGGCTTCATCCTACTATACAGCGGCCATAGGCTTTCTTCTTGGCATAGCATTCCTTCTCCTGCTTGATCATCTCACGCCGCATCTCCATGCATTGGCTTCATCCCCTGAAGGAAGACCATCACGGCTGTCGCGTTCTGCTCTTCTGATGCTTTCCGTGACACTTCATAATATCCCGGAAGGCATGGCTGTCGGTGCAGGTGCCGCTGTCACAGCAGGTAGCGGAAGCAGCATGACATATGCATCAGCCCTAGCGCTCTCCCTTGGCATAGCACTCCAGAACTTCCCCGAGGGGATGGTTGTCTCATTCCCATTATACAGAGAGGGGAAGAGCCGCATGTCGGCATTCCTGCAGGGAGTGCTGTCAGGAGCTGTTGAGCCGGCAGGCGCTGTGATTGCATTCATAGCCGCAGGCCTTATAAGCTCAGTTCTCCCGTCCTTCCTTTCATTCGCAGCCGGTGCGATGTTCTATGTTGTCGTGGAGGAACTCATCCCGGAGGCCTCCGAAGGGGAGCACTCGAATATAGGGACGATAGGAGCAGCTCTCGGATTTGCAGCGATGATGCTTCTGGATGGAATCTTCTCATGAAAGAGAACAGATACGACGATGAGGAGTTCTTCTCCTCATACAGCCATATGGAGAGATCGGAGAAAGGTCTTCAAGGCGCAGCGGAATGGCCTGAGCTAAGAGACCATCTGCCGGATTTCACAGGAAAAAGAGTGCTGGATCTCGGCTGCGGCTATGGCTGGCATGCAGCATATGCTGCGGATCATGGAGCAGAGTATGTGCTTGCCACGGATATCTCCAGAAGGATGCTGGAGAGGGCTGAAGAAGCAAACAGCAGATCTGGTGTGATCGAATACAGGAATATCGCGATGGAGGATCTGGAGCTTCCCGGATCATCTTTCGATATTATCCTGAGCTCGCTGGCATTCCATTACATCGAGGATTTCCCTGCCATGGCACAGAGGATCAGCAGCTGGCTCGTTCCAGGAGGCAGCTTCATTTTCTCAGCAGAGCATCCGGTCTTCACTGCAGCTGGATCCCAGGACTGGTACTATGACGATGACGGAAGCATCATGCATTTCCCAGTTGATAGATACTTCTATGAAGGCAAGCGCGATGCGGTTTTCCTTGGACACCATGTCGTGAAGTACCACAGGACCCTCACAACGTATATCAGATCCCTGATCGCAGCAGGCTTTGCTATAGACGATGTTTCAGAGCCACAGCCGCCGCAGTCCATGATGGATATCCCCGGGATGAAGGATGAGATGAGGCGGCCTATGATGATCATAATAACAGCTTCAAAAAGGCAATGAATCAGGTTTTTGGGCTTTGAATTTCAGCTGGAATGAAGGAAAATAGGTCTATGAGTCCACGGAAGATCCTGTACATCGTCATCCTTGCTGCAGTCCTGGCTGCTGTATTCATAGCAGTCTCAGGGCCGTTCGGCACCTCTGATGATGGCACAGCCGTAGATCCTGTACCCGCTCCCGATCCATCCGAGGCAGCAGCTGATGAAAGCAGTGCTCCTGCAATGATTGAGGAATTCGAGGTCAATGATGACCTTTTCAGCGTTGCAGTGAACGGGAAGACCGTGACGCTCAGCTGCTCCAATTCCGTTTCCGATTCATTCCTCATCGATTTCTTCGCAAGGGAGGAATCCAAGTATGGGCTCAGGAATGCAGGCATATCATACACATTCCCGGAGTCAGGCAAGGTCGTGATAGAATTCCCGGAGATAGCCACTCCCCGAAGGATTTCAAGATGGCTGGAGATCTGGATGGACGATCTTAAGGAATTCAGCGCCAAGTGATCATCCGTTTTCCTCTGATGATTATCATAGACAGCGGTTTTCCGCTATAATCCTCTGTATATGGTCAGTGACAAGCTAGAGAATCTTCATCTTTACAGTCCTCTTGCAGAAGGGCTTATCCGGTTTCAGGAGAAGTCTCCTGTGCCGCTGCAGGGAAAAGACGGATACAGCGTGGACAGGAAGCATACAGTGCTTTTCGTTGTGGATAGCCTCACTGCTGTATTCAGCACATCATGGAGGGAGAACCCCGATTCAAGGGAGCCCCTTGCCGCAGTGACTGTCCAGGAAGGCAGCTTCGTCCTTTTCCTGCCTGGCGAGCCATATCTTGTGAAGGCAGGGGAAGCCTCGGTGAGGATGTACAGGGTAGAGTAGATGTTCTCGGAAAGAAGCGCGTTCGTTAGAGGACTGGAGATAGGAGGGAAGGCTCCTGTCAGGATCCAGACAACGTATGACAGACCATTCGGAGCGGAGAGCACTGACGATATCCTCCGACATATATCATCGCTTTCCGCCATGGGCTGCGAGCTTATACGTTTCGCTTTCGCCTCAAAGAGCGATGCCCGGTATTTTTCAGAGATAGCTGAGCACAGCCCGATCCCTGTGGTTGCGGATATCCACTTCGACTACCGCATGGCCATCCTCGCAATCGAGTCCGGTGCCGATAAGATAAGGATAAATCCCGGGAACATCGGTGCGGAATGGAAGACCAGGGAGATAGTGAAGGCAGCGCTTGACCATGATACGGCAATCAGGATAGGCCTCAACTCCGGATCCCTCCCGGAAGGGAGCGGAAGCGTTCCCGAACGCATGGTCGGAAGCGCTCTGGGATATATAGAGCTCTTTGAGAGCATGGGCTTCAGGAATATCGTTGTCTCTCTCAAGTCCTCGGATGGAGCGGAGACTGCAGAGGCCGCAAGGCTTTTTGCCTCGGAATCCGGCTACCCACAGCATATCGGGGTGACAGAGGCGGGTGACAGCGTCATAGCGGCAGTTCGCTCTGCCTGGACGCTGGGAAGTCTTCTTTCATCCGGTATCGGCGATACGATAAGGATATCGATGACAGGGTCAATCGATGATGAGGTCGCTGCAGCAGCGGAGCTCCTTCGCATCACAGGACTTTCCAGAAAGGGAGTGAGGATCGTATCATGCCCCCGCTGCGGCCGGCATTCATTCGATACGATCGGGTTCCTGAAGGAGAACAGGAACAGGCTTCTTGCTCTTGATAAGAATATCACGGTTGCTATAATGGGCTGTCTTGTCAACGGACCGGGGGAAGCCGGCTATGCAGACTATGCCATAACGGGTTATGGTGACAAGGTATATATATACAGGAAAGGCTCTCTTGTCCTGAAGACATCTTCAGATAAGGCATCAGATGCGCTTTTCGAGGTGCTTGGAGATGAATGATAGGCTTGTTATACGAGGAGCCAGAGAACATAACCTGAAGAATATCAGCCTGGATCTGCCCAAGGATTCGCTTGTCGTCATTTCAGGTCTTTCCGGATCGGGAAAGAGCTCTCTTGCTTTCGATACGATATTCGCAGAAGGCCAGAGAAGGTATATTGAATCCCTCTCCAGCTATGCACGCATGTTCCTTGGGCGTATGGAGAAGCCCGATGTCGATTCGATTGAGGGGCTTTCCCCTGCGATATCGATAGAGCAGAAATCGACCAACAGGAATCCCCGGTCAACTGTAGGCACAGTCACTGAGATCTATGACTACTACCGTCTGCTCTGGGCGCGTATCGGCCACAGGCACTGCCCGAAGTGCGGACGGGAGATCACAGAGATGTCTGTTGACCAGATCATCGATCTCATCTTCTCCCATCCAGAGGGTGGCAAGCTTATGATTCTCGCTCCTGTCGCAAGGGGGAAGAAGGGCGAGTTCCGCCTAGTCCTTGAGGACTCCCTCCGTCTCGGATACCTCAAGGCGGAGATCGATGGCAAGGTCTACTCGCTCGATGAGGGGATCCCGCAGCTCGAGAAGAAGATCAAGCATAATATCTCGATACTCGTCGACAGAGTCAGGAACTCGAAGGATGCGCGTACAAGGATCTCCGATGCGATCGAGAAGTGCGCAGAGCTCTCTGCAGGGCTTTGCGAGGTTGAGTATGTCGATGAGGGTATCACCGAGCTCTACAGCGAGAAGAACAGCTGTCCTGACTGCGGCATCACCATACCGGAGATCGAGCCCAGGTTCTTCTCGTTCAATTCCCCGTTCGGTGCATGTCCCGAGTGCAACGGGCTTGGGTTCAGGAAGGAGTTCGATCCCGATAAGATCATCCCTGACAGATCGCTATCATACAACCAGGGTGCCATAAGGACGCACCGCCCCGATGCCAACTACTACAGAGCAGGGATCGAGGCTCTATACAAGCACTATGGCTGTTCGATGGATACTCCTATGGACCAGCTTCCGGAGGAATTCATGCAGGCACTCCTCTATGGCAGCCAGGACAGGCTCAAGTATACATATCAGGGGACTTCAGCGCAGAAGACAGTGGAGTTCAAAGGCATCATAACGGAGCTTGAACGGCGTTACTATGAGACGCAGTCCATGAATATCAGGATGTGGCTCGATTCCTTCAGGGAGGAGGTCACCTGCCCGGTATGCCATGGTGACAGACTCAGAAAGGAAGCGCTCTCTGTATACATCGGCGGAAAGAACATAATCGATGTCACCAAGCTCAGCGTCTCCAATACGATAAGATTCTTCCAGTCCCTCGAGCTTACCGATACGGAGAAGGCCATATCCCAGGAGATCCTCAAGGAGATCAATTCAAGGCTTCACTTCCTCGAGGATGTAGGGCTCGGGTACCTGACGCTTCACAGGGGAGCTGCAACCCTTTCAGGAGGAGAAGCCCAGAGAATCAGGCTTGCAACGCAGATAGGCTCAGCTCTTTCCGGAGTGCTGTATGTCCTCGATGAGCCATCGATAGGACTCCATCAGCGCGATAACCAGAAGCTGATCGATACCCTCAAGCATCTGAAGAATCTTGGCAACACTGTGCTTGTTGTCGAGCATGATGAGGATACTATAAGGGCTGCTGACTACGTAGTAGATCTCGGTCCAGGGGCAGGGGAGCGTGGCGGCGAGGTGATTGCCGAGGGCACTCCGCGGGAGATCGAGGCGAATCCCGATTCCATAACAGGGCAGTTCCTTTCAGGTGCGCTTACGATACCTGTGCCGAAGAGGCGCCGTGGAAATGGCCATCATATCGTAGTGAAGGGGTGCTCGAAGAACAATCTGAAGAATATCGATATAGATATACCGCTCGGTGAGTTCGTTGTGATAACAGGAGTCTCAGGCTCTGGCAAGTCGACATTCCTCAATGAGATCCTTCTTCCGGCTGCGCAGAACAGACTGCAGAAGAAGAATACGCTCTCCGGATGCTCATCGATTTCCGGAATAGAGAATATCGACAAGATAATCTCGATAGATCAGTCCCCGATAGGCCGTACCCCTCGCTCGAATCCTGCGACATATGTCGATCTCTTCACTCCCATCAGGGAGCTCTATGCTTCGATGCCCGAGGCAAAGGCCAGAGGATACAGCGCAGGCCGCTTCTCCTTCAATGTGCCGGGCGGACGATGTGAGAACTGCTCTGGAGATGGCCAGCTGAAGATAGAGATGCACTTCCTCCCTGATGTATACGTCAAGTGCGATGTCTGCGAAGGAAGGCGTTACAACAAGGAGACGCTTGCTGTCACATATAAGGGAAAGAACATAGCAGATGTGCTTGAGATGACTGTTGCCGAGGCATACAGCTTCTTCTCTGCCCATCCCAAGATCAGAAGAAAGCTTGAGACCCTCATGGCTGTCGGCCTTGATTATGTCAGACTGGGACAGAGCGCGCTTACCCTCTCAGGAGGGGAGGCCCAGAGGGTGAAGCTTTCCCTGGAGCTTTCGAAGATACAGACAGGTAAGACCCTGTATGTCCTTGATGAGCCTACCACTGGTCTTCACTTTGCCGATGTCAAGAAGCTCCTCGAGGTGCTGGAGAAGCTTGTCGATCAGGGGAACAGCGTGATACTCATCGAGCATAATCTCGATGTGATAAAGTCCGCTGACTGGCTGATCGATCTCGGGCCGGAAGGCGGGGATGATGGCGGATACCTTGTTGCAGAGGGAACTCCGGAGGATGTATCCAGGATCCCGGAGAGCTATACAGGCCTCTTTCTAAGGAGGTATCTGGAGTAAATGCGCCGTCTTGCCGCCCTTCTTGCGATTCTCATCTCAATCCCGATGACCCTTTCCGCAATCACTGCGGGAACGATCTATTTTGCAACAGATGATGAATTGAGGAGCATGGCGGATCTAAGGGGGATTCCTTCCTCAGGGTCGAGGGAGGATCTCCAGAATGAGCTTTATGAGTACGAGGGCTTTGATGCATATTCAGAGGAGATCGATGAGAGCGCGGACTCCTTCTCCCTTGAGATACTCCAGTCTGAGAACCTCTCCTCATCATCAGGCAGCTTCGTCCTTACAGGCAACGCTTCCATCTCATTCACCGATGATAACGGAATCGTATCGGATCTGAGCGCGGATACGATAATCATCGATACAGACAACAGCCATCTCTCCGCTCTGGACAATGTCCGCTACCACAGCGACAGCGAGAATGCATCGATCAATGATATCGAGGCGGATATAGTCTCTGTGTTCTGGAATACAGGGGAGATAAAGGTCTCGAATGCTACTACTTCGACTGTCAGGGAAGGGGAGACAGAGGAGGAGAACGTCACGATATTCACTTCAGGGGAGACATTCACCTACACTCCTGGCGGTTCGATACTCTACGAAGGAGGAAGGATAGGATCGGCGGCAGAGGATCCCCATTCCTCTATAACTGCATCGACGATCGCCATGCTTCCCGGTTCGGATATGTTCATCTCGAATGCATATCTCTCGATAGGACGTGTCCCGATTCTCTATCTTCCATGGTTCTTCTTCCCCGGCTCCCGTGTCGTGGGAAATCCTTCGTTCGGATTCTCCTCATCCCATGGAGCGTTCCTGAATACGACATTCGAGATCTTCGGTTCGTCGAGGAAGGTCCAGGAGTCTGGGGAGGACTCATCATTCATGTCGATGCTCGCATCGGGGGATTCAGCAGGTGATCTTCAGCCATATGGCGCCTACTACTCCGCAAAGAGGCCGCTCTCGCCTCTCCAGCAATGGGCGAAGGACTCATCATCTTATCTTGCGATCATGGCCGATGCCTATGCATCTCTCGGAGTCCACCTCGGTGTGGATGGTGTCCTGAATTTTCTTGACAGCACTCTTACCCTCACGATCTTCGATGGCATAGCTGTGTCCCATGCGAATGAGAACTACGGAGTGCGGAATTTCCGCTACTACGGACAGAATATGCTCAGCTATAAGAACTTCGGCGTACAGGCGGAGCTCTCCGTCCCGTTCTATGCAGACAACAGGGTGCTCCAGGATTTCGG
>CALXKS010000056.1 GCA_944389015.1 uncultured Spirochaetaceae bacterium | reverse complement strand
TTGAACACTCCACATTATACAAGGGCAAGGCTTTTCCTTGGGTATAACCCCTTCCCCCACCACACCTGCAGAGCAAGTGGTTTATTTATCCCCAAGTTTCCCTTGGGGATGACCTTAAAGGCACTAATAAAAACAGGCCCCGGAAAGATATCCGGAGCCTGTGTAATCCGATGCCTGGAATCAGCGCTGTACGCGTCCTGATCCGTCTCCCTCACAGAGAGCCTTGACCTCGGAAAGCCTGGAGAGATTGAAGTCTCCGCTGATTGAGTGCTTGAGGCAAGAAGATGCAACAGCGAAATTGATGCAGTACTGCTCGTCCTCAAAGTGGGAAAGAGCATAGATGATTCCAGCTGCGAAGCTGTCTCCACCGCCGACTCTGTCAACAATATCGGTGATCTCATAATGACGGGAAAGGTAGAAACCTGTCTTGCCGGAAAGGGCTGCAGACCAGCCATTGTGATCCGCGCTCTTTGATTCACGGAGAGTGATGGCAACAACGGATACATTCGGGAACTGTGCCTTTACTTTTGCTGCAAGCTCCTCGTATACCTTTGTATCAAGCTTGCCGGATGTCACATCGCTGTCGGCCTCGATCCCAAGGCACTTCTGGATATCCTCTTCGTTTGCAATGACGACATCTGCATACTTTACAAGCTCTCTCATCACCTCTGGAGCCTTCTTGCCATAGTTCCAGAGCTTCTTTCTGTAATTAAGATCGATGGAAACTGTTGCACCAGCTTTCTTGGCTGCCTTCATCGCAGCAAGAGCACAGTCAGCAGCTCCCTGGCTTATAGCTGGCGTAATACCTGTTGTATGGAACCAGTTTGCCCCCTTCATGATAGCATCGAAGTCAAAATCCGCAGGCACAGCTTTGGCGATTGCTGAATTGTCCCTGTCATAGACAACAAGAGAAGGTCTCTGATTAGCACCTGTTTCAAGGAAGTAGATTCCAAGTCTTCCACCCTTCACCTTCTTGATGGCAGATGTATCGACACCATACTTCAGAAGCTCCCTCTCGGCCGCCTCACCTACTGCATTCTCAGGAAGAGCTGTTACAAAAGCCGCATCCTCACCGAAGATCGAAAGGGAAACAGCGACATTGGCTTCACCGCCACCGAATGTGGCCTCCAGGGAAGGAGTCTGGAAAAGGCGATAGAGTTCCTGGCTTCTGAGGCGAAGCATGATTTCAACGAAAGTTACATATCTCGACATTCAAAACCTCCAAAACTGCTTTATAATCAGAATGTTATCTGTATTGTACATCGAAGTGCATTATTGTCAATGGAACATTGTTCCATTTTTGAATATCGTATGATAGTATAAGCATTAAGAAAGAAAGGAGAGTATTTCTTATGACAAAAGATGAACTTTACACATTCTTCCATGATTCAGGTATCGTACCTGTAGTGAAGATCGATGATGCCGACAAGGCAGTACCTCTCGCAAAGGCAATGATTGATGGCGGCATCAACTCCGCAGAGATTACATTCAGAACTGCAGCAGCAGAGGAAGCTATCAGGAAAGTAACAGCAGCTTTCCCGAAGATGGTTGTAGGCGCAGGTACAGTAATCAACCCGCAGCTGGCAGAAAAAGCTGTAGCAGCTGGTGCG
Organism: uncultured Spirochaetaceae bacterium; assembly: GCA_944389015.1. Lineage (GTDB taxonomy): Bacteria > Spirochaetota > Spirochaetia > Sphaerochaetales > Sphaerochaetaceae > Ornithospirochaeta. The sequence goes on along the minus strand of CALXKS010000056.1, from coordinate 49,709 downwards.
AAGTTCATCGTATCTGCCGGCTTCAACAGAGATACTGTTGCCTGGTGTCTTTCCCATAACATCCCTGTCGTACCTGGTGTATGCACACCTTCTGAGATCGAGATGGGACTTTCAATGGGACTCAACGTTCTCAAGTTCTTCCCTGCCGAAGCATCAGGCGGCGTAGCGATGCTCAAGGATCTTTCCGGACCGTTCTCACAGGTAAGATTCATGACGACAGGCGGAATCAATCCAAACAACCTCCCTGACTATGCAAAGGCATCCAACGTGCTTGCTATCGGTGGATCATGGATGGTCAAAGCAGACCTCATCGAGAATGAGAACTGGGAAGAGATCACAAGACTCTGCAAGGAAGCAACAATCAAGCTTCAGGGAATCCAGCTGGCACATGTAGGAATCAATCTTCCAGATGCAGATGCTGCCGCGAATGTTGCAGACGAGTTCGCCAAGCTCGGGCTTGAGATCAAGAATGGCAACAGCTCCATCTTCATGAACAAAGAGATCGAGGTAATGAAGAAGAACTATCTTGGAAAGAACGGCCATCTTGCTTTCAGATGCTATGATCTTGAGAGAACAGCATACTTCCTCAAGAACAAGGGATTCACAATCAACGAGGATACAGTAACATATGACGCAAAAGGCAGAATGAAGGTCTTCTATGTGAATGAGGAAATCGGTGGATTTGCCGTTCACTTCATAAAGTGATCGATGCTTGTATCAAAGTGGATAATGGGGCGGGTAAACCGCTCCATTTTTCTGGGTATACCCGCTCTATTATCACAATAGATTGCAGGGCATGCGATACAGTTGAGCAAGCCGGAAAAACGTAAATCCTCCTTGCCGCCGGCAGCTTTAGACTGAACGGATCTTACCAGCGGAATAGATGGAAGGAAGACCGATGCCCATTCAGCAGAGATTTTTCTATAGAAGATATTGCTGAGAGAATGAGACAGGATGCCTGTTCTCCTGCAAGGTCTTCTCAAGATAAGACGTATCAAGCCCGAGATCATAGGAGAGTTTGACGAGCAGGGACTCTCCTATCATATTCTGCTCGCAGAAAAGATACGCAGCAGCTTTCTCTGCAAGGTGTGCCGGCAGGATTGAATTCATGTAGATATCCCTGTCAGGATTCTTCTCATAGCTTCTTTCAAGGCTCTTTGAAAGAAGAGATGAACCGGGATCCTCCTTCAGCAGTCTGAGCTCTTTTACAAGTCCTTCCGGATTGCCTTTGCCCGCCTCTTCTCCTAAAGGTTTCAGCGTGAAGAATGTATACTCCTTCCCCGGAAGGTAATGATGCTTATCGCACCGTGCTGCATAATCAGGCTCAAGAGCGCTGTTGTGCTGCTTGTCCCCGCCGATGATTATAAGCGGATCGAAATAGAGAGCCGGACACTCCTTTCCATCAACACTGTAGTATCTGTATGTATAGAACGCAGGTGATAGGCAATCCCTGTGCTCGCAGTATGCAGTCAGAGGCCGAACATCAGTCGCCATATCAAGTATCAAACGAGCCGTTGAATTGAAGAACTCCTTGCGGAAATTGAGCATCAGCGTGGGGAATACGAACATACACCCCCGCTCTATCGAATAGTTCCTTGCAACATATGCTATGCGCTCATCGAAGAATGAAGCCTCATCAATGATATATGTCCCTATCTCCGGATTATCCCTGATGACCTGCTCAAGACCGAACGAATCGCTTATCTTAGCAATGTTGCTCCCGCATCTTACATATCCTGACCGATATGCCATTGCATCATCAGGATAATCCTGGAACCGGATATCATCGGAAGCATAGCGGATAAAGAACACCTTGCGCCTATCCGCAGATCCAGTGGATGTCATTGAGCACACCGTCTCGCTCTTTCCCAGAGCAACTGAAGCATCCCTCCAGATCCGTGCTGCCATCTCAGTCTTGCCTGCCCCCATCGGCCCGATGAGAAGCACTCTGCGCCCAGGGGTTGTGAAATCGAAATGCGTAACAGTCTCATGGACATCAAGAGATGGAAAACCCAGGGACTTCAGGAAGTCTTCTCCTGAATTCAGATTCTCAGCCTTCTGCATTTTCTTCCTTCACTATTGCAATACCTGCGCTGGCTCCTATGCGATCAGCTCCAGCATCTATCATCGCCTTTGCATCCCTGTAATTCCGGATGCCTCCGGAAGCCTTTACCTTCAATCCATACGGAGCGACAGCCTCCTTCATAAGCTCGACATCATGGACAGTAGCGCCTCCTGTGGAGAATCCAGTGCTGGTCTTGACGAAATCCGCGCCGGCCTCTGCTGCCAGGCGGCAGGCCTCTCTCTTCTCCTCATCAGTAAGAAGACATGTCTCGATGATTACCTTGAGAGTCTTTCCTTTCACAGCATCCCGGACCTCCTGGATATCCTCCTTGGCATCATCCAGCATTCCGGACTTCAGCATCCCGATATTCATCACCATATCGATTTCGACCGCTCCCTGCTTCGCAGCCTCTGCCGCTTCCGCCGCCTTTGCTTTGCCTGAAGCTGCTCCAAGCGGGAATCCCACAACTGTGCAGACCTTCACATCTGTTCCTGCCAGTAGCTCAGAAGCAAGCGGAACCCAGCATGAATTCACGCAGACAGAGGCAAATCCATTATGGAATGCCTCACTGCAGAGCTTCTCTATATCCTCTTTTCTGGCATCTGCCTTAAGCAGAGTATGATCAATATATTTCGCAATAGCCATGTGCACCTCCGTGATGAATCTAAGCGAAAAACGATTCTGCTACAATAGCCGGCCAAGATCTGCATCCATTGCCCCTTCTCTGAATGGATATGGATTCCCTCCCTTTCCATAGCGCTCGATCATCATCGCCATGGCAATCTCATCATCATTCATATTCACAGGATAATATGGATTCTCAAATACCGTCCTGCCTCCGAAAGTAACATGAGAAAGGGAGAGAGCCCCATTCCCGGCAGAACTGTCTCTGTGGAATACAAAAGGAATGAAGCATGGATAGCCTCTGTCATCAATCGTCTTCATGCCTTCCTCCGTGATCACGAAACTGCGGCCTCTTACCTCAAAATGCCTGTCGAACAGGTATGAATGATACTGCTTCGATGAGAAATCATGGATGACGCGCTTATCTCCGAATCCCATCATCCTTATCTTCCGCTCATAATCCTCCGTTTCCATACCCTTTTCCATTCCATTCCGCGAACCGGTCCTCACCATCCTTGATGGAAAAGTCAGTGAATGGACTTCATCCGGCATCCGATACCCTGTATTGAGAATCCTTCGTGCAATCGAAGCAGAATGATGATTATGAAGGCCTGATAGAAAGAGCTGATCTGGCTGATCCTCAATCTGGGAAAGGACCTTGAAAAGCGCAGCGAAGGCCGGCGTGTACTGATACTGCTCCATCACCATTCCATCATAATCTGCCACCTCTTCAAGCTCTTCCGCAGAGAGGGAAAGGAGTGTTGTTTCCGCAGCAATATTCTCTCCTCTCCCATGAAGATAACGGAGAAGATCAAAGAATCCGCTGGCCCCTGAGGAAATGATAACAGCTTCATGATCATGGGACAGCGCCTGATCTAGATCTGTGAAAGCTTCAAATCCCTCGTCCCCGATTTCCCTCCTGCGTTCTTCTGTATGCGTATATATGGAGACAATCTGAAGGAGATCCGGCAATAGACGGGAAATCCTCATATAGAAATGGGCTCTCCACCCTGTTCCGATCAGCACAGCTTTCATACATTGATTCTCCTACGGAACAGGAGTATATGCAAACAGTTACTGCTGTCCTGCATTGGCTTAATCGGATTATTGTCGTAATCTTCTCAGTATGGTACTTAATTTTTTTGCAGAGTTCTTCACATGGATCATGCTCTTTGTGATTCTTCTGAATATATCACAGAGGAAGATTCCTCATTCTGATGGGAAGCGGAAAGCAACGCTTCTTCTTGCTGTTCTGTTCCTTGCTGTATATGTCGTTCTCATACTGCGCCTTCAGTGGAATCTTCCTGCCTGGACTGAGTGGATATTCATAGCTCTTCTTATTGCTGTGATCATCATATTCAGGAAGACATTCTGGCCTTTCAGACTTCATTGTGCCAAATGCGGAAAACGCCTTGATTTCAACCATATAATCGGATACGACGAGAATCTATGCCAGGATTGCTTCTTCGAGAAATATCCAGATGAAGCAGAAAAGGCGAAGGCCAAGGCCATGACTCCCGAGGAGAAAAGGGAGAGAAGCTTTGTCGAAGCGGATTCCGTCGATGATATCGACTGGGACTGCTGGGAACCTACTGAGACTTGTGTACTGACATATGTCACAGATGGTTCGAGAATTCTGATGATCGAGAAGAAAAGAGGTCTTGGAAGCGGATACATAAATGCTCCTGGCGGCCATATAGAGCTGGAAGAGACCAAGACCGAGGCTGCGATACGCGAAACACGGGAAGAGACAGGGCTTGATGTATCCAACCTAGAGGAAAGAGGTGTTCTCCGCTTTCAGTTCAAGGATGGTCTGAGGATGCTTGGCTATGTATTCTTCACATCATCATTCTCCGGTATGCTTATAGAAGAATGCGATGAGACCCGTCCTTTCTGGACGGAGATTGACGATCTCGATTACACAAAGATGTGGGAAGACGACAGGCTATGGCTTCCTATGGCTCTTGAAGGAAAGAGATTCGATGGCCGGTTCATATTCGATGACAAGATCATGATAGACAGCCGTGTCACGGAAGAAGAGCCGGAAGAACCGGTCTTTGATGATGAAGATTGATCAATCCATCGTGCTGATGGGATTATGGAATATCGGAGAAGGAAGATTCCATGCAAAGCTGTCAGCCCGCGATGGACGCTCAATCATAAAAGCAGCATACAGGAAGGGAATCAGGGATTTCAGCTCAGCCTACAGTTACAACGAGGCTGATAGTATCCTGGCATCGACCATGAATGAGCTCCATGCAGATGACTGGAGGATCTATACAAAGGTCATGCCGGTTCCGACTCTCATAAGAAAGGCAGAGACCATGCTCCGGCGTCTTGGCAGGGATTCTCTGGATGTGCTTATGCTCCACTGGCCCGCTGAGAATGAAAGTCTGTACAGAAGCATGGAGGATCTTGAGAAGCTGCATGCCTCTGGGAAAGCAGGCGCGATAGGAGTAAGCAACTTCCCCCTGCCTCTTCTGCAGAAGGTGCTTAATGATTTCGATATAAGCTACCACGAACGTCCCCTATCGCTGATCTGGAAAAAGGACTGGGCTGAAGAGAAGCAGCTAGGAATAAAAACATTGGCCTATGCCCCGCTCGGAATGGGACTTCTTTCGGGGAAATACCATAAAGCCGACGATATCCCTGATGACAGGAGGAATATCGAAGCCGCTTCCTCGCCAGATCTCTATGGACTAGCTGATTATCTTTCCGGCCCGGAAGAGGCTCTGTCATGGGTCTATGAAGAGAAACCATATGGGGTAATATCCGGATTCTCTTCCACGGCGGATCTGAGCATACTGGATAATATCGGTAGAATACCTGAAGAACGGAGAGCAGAGCTTGAAAGACTCTCGGATGCAGTCAGCTCATCCTTCTCTTGCGATAATATCTTTTCCCATAACTGGAGGCTGTGATGCAGGTACTTTTGGAGAGAGCGGAAGCAGAGATCGAAATAAAGAAATCAAAGTTCATCGCCATTGCACTCCCTGTGAAGACCCATGATGATGTGAGGAATGCTGTATCAAGCATACGCAGAGAGCATCCCACAGCAAACCATGTTGTGCACGCTGCTGTCATAGGAAAAGCAGGAACAGAGTACTCCATGTCCGATGACAGAGAACCCAAGAACACAGCAGGAAGACCCGCTCTTGAAGTGCTGAAAGGATCCGGCATTACAGATATCGTCATATGCATCGTACGCTACTTCGGAGGAACCCTCCTTGGCACAGGCGGACTTGTGAAGGCATATGGAGACAGTGCGAAGGAAGTGCTGAGAATAGTCAGGACGGAAGAGCTTGTTGAGAAAACATCCTTCAGGATTGTCATGCCATACAATGCTTACACGCTTATAAAGAGGATCTTCGAGAGCATGTGCGTTACTCTAAGCTCAGAATCATTCGCAGATGCCATCACAGCCGAAGGCATAATCCCTTCCTCCTCAGAGGAATCATTCAGGAAAGCTGTTGAGGATATAGGCCAGGGACGCATCATGCTGACATTCAATATTTAGAGATCTTATAGTGCCTGCTGCTATCAAGATAGCTGGCATGAGGGGCTTTCTGTTCATCTTCATCAGTCTCTGCCACAAGCTTTATCGCAACGGATATCGCCTCTGACACGGCTTCTTCAGATATCTTATCCGGGGTGTCATCATCGGTATGCGCAGGGGTTTCCGTTCCCGGAGCCATCGATGTGAGAGTCACTGCAGGAAGACCCATTACTGACGCTGAGGCAGCATCGGTCTCCCCTCCGAAGAGCCCCAGTTTCCCTACTCCTATATGGTATCCCATGGATGATGCTATACGGGAACAGCGGGAGGCTAGCGAGAAGGAAAGAGGAATCAGCCCATTGCCATCCTTTGCAAGAAAGACAAGATCCTTTTCATTGTATATCCCATCGAAATTAAGGACATATGTCTCATCGGATATAAGATGCGTATTATCCCTGAACCATCCAAGACTGCCTTCTGTGCCGCACTCCTCTCCATCAAATGATGCAAATACAAGCCTGGTTGACAAGAGGCCCTGACCATCTGCTTTCTGCCTGGAATAGTAATGCAGGAGAGCCGTGATTATGGCAATTCCTGATGCATTATCCCCAGCTCCAATGGAATACTTTCCACTGCATGATCTCAGATAGAAGACTGCGGAAAGCAAAGGAAAGAGCAGGATTATGGAAAGGATCACAATGGAATAATGCGGGAAACCGAAGAAACTCCCTCTTGTCATCTCAATCAGCAGCAGAATGAGAGAGAGAATCGTCAATGCGGAATAGGAAACCGCCATAGGGACTATTGAGGACAGAATGCCCTTCACCCCCTTATCCTTCTTACGGATTTCAGCGCTGTCATGATGCGCTGTGAATATCACTGTATTCCGGCATTCCCCTTCAGGCTCAACCACAGCATGTACGTTATATGCTTCTGAAGTCACGAAGAATTTCCGGAATCTGTTCTGTTTCTTCCTGAGTTCATTGCCAAGCTGGGATATATAGAAAAGGGAAACAGCAAGGGAAACCCAGGGAAGCCCCAGGATATTGAAGAAAGACATTGCAGCAGAAACCGCAACGGCAACCCTGAGCATCGCCTTATAAGCATAAGGGGTTATACGGAGTGTTGTTATGACAGCATTGTCGCCGGAATACTCCCTGAAGACGGCAAAGATCCGCCTGGCAGCATTCTTTGATCCTTCGCTCGCAGCGGCTCTCCCAGGATTCTCCTCTGTGAATGAACGGATAAAAGACATCGCTTCCGCAGAAAGACGCAGAGGGGGTGCTTCCTGCTTCTCCTCTTCCACCTCTTTCCTGCTTCCTGCCCTGATTCTCGATACAGCGCTCTTCAGCTTGTCTCTGAAACTGCTGAATTTTCCCATAGCTGTAATATATCAAAAAGCGTGATATGAAAACAGTGTTGTTGACACAAAGGGCCAGGAATAGTAATATTCAGACCTTGACTGGAGAGATGTCCGAGTGGTCGATGGTGGCAGTCTTGAAAACTGCTGAGGCGAAAGTCTCCGGGGGTTCGAATCCCTCTCTCTCCGATATAAGAAAAGATGGAGAGGTGCGAGAGAGGCCGAATCGGGCTCCCTGCTAAGGAGTTGACCTGGCAAACCCGGGTCCGGGGGTTCGAATCCCCCCCTCTCCGTTTTTTTATCAGCGGGGATTTGAGCATACTTGCTTATCTTCTTCTGTTGTGATAAATTGACAACCGCTGATTTTGAGACTATAGCTCAGCTGGATAGAGCATCAGTTTGCGGAACTGAGGGTCGGAGGTTCGAATCCTCTTAGTCTCGTACATAAGGAGAGATGTCCGAGTGGTCGAAGGAGCCGGACTCGAAATCCGGTGTAGTGCTCTGCATTACCGTGGGTTCGAATCCCACTCTCTCCGGAAACTCAGAATCCTTGGAGAGGTGTCCGAGTGGTCGAAGGTGCACGATTGGAAGTCGTGTATGGTCAAAAGCCATCGGGGGTTCGAATCCCCCCCTCTCCGTTATCAGCAGCAGATACCTGGCAATAAACGCCGCCCAACCCCGTCAGGGCAGGAATGCAGCAGCGGTAAGCGGAATGCTTATGTGACCGGGACCATTTGCTGCTGTTTTCTTTTCTCACATGGCTGTTCGATGATATAATCACGGCCACGGAGGGAATGTGTCTACAGCAAGAAGCACATACGAAGTCACTGCAACAAGAAAGAGACCGCAGGATTTTGACCGTCTTGTCGGACAGGATTTCGTTGTATCAACACTCGAGAATGCAATCAAAGAGAACAGAATTGCCCATGCATATCTTTTCTCTGGGCCTAGAGGGGTTGGAAAGACCAGCTCCGCACGTCTTCTGGCTAAATCGCTGAACTGCGAGAAGGGAATGAGCGCCCATCCCTGCGGAGAATGCGAATCTTGCCGTGCAATAGCAAAAGGAGCTTCTGTTGATGTCATCGAGATTGACGGAGCTTCCAACACATCTGTCAATGATATACGCGCAATCAAAGAGGAAATAATGTTCCCTCCTCAGTCCTCGCGCTACAAGATATATATCATCGATGAAGTGCACATGCTCTCGACATCTGCATTCAACGCGCTGCTGAAGACCATCGAGGAGCCACCTGAGTATATCATATTCATCTTTGCGACAACGGAGCTTCAGAAGGTACCGGCGACAATCAGATCCCGATGCCAGCAGTTCCGCTTCCAGCTCATAAGCCAGGAGCTGATAATGAAATGCCTTGCCTCTGCAGCAGAGGATATCAGCATAAAGGCTGATGAGGATGCCCTATTCTGGATAGCGAAGGAAGCTACAGGGTCAATGAGGGATGCTTATACTCTCTTTGATCAGGTTGCTGCATTCTCAGGTGATCACATAACACTGCAGAAAATAAGGGAAAAACTCGCAATAGCTGGCTTTTCCGCGATCTCCGGGATTATCTCAGCAGTTCTCTCTGGAGATATGAAAAAGGCGCACGAGGATCTTGCAGAGCTCTTTGCGGATGGAGTCTCCGCTGAGCAGATAACAAAGGATGCTGCCGATTACTTCCGTACGCTCCTTCTATATAAAGAGGGCATCCGGAGAACGGATATTCTCGGATCCGCGCTGCAGGATATACCTGAGAGCATCGTATCATTGCTTACAAGAGAGCAGCTTGAAGCCGGACTGAAGGCATTCCTGTCATTGTATCGGGATCTCAGATATTCCTTATCCCCCCGTTTTGAGATCGAACTGCTGTTCTCAAGACTTGCATCTCTCCGTAATCTCACATCCCCTGAGATTCTGGTAAGGAAGATCGAGGATCTGAAGAACGGTGTTGCGGAAGGCAGCGTTGTCATACGCAGGACAGTCAATAAAGCGATCGAACTCCCGAACATATCCGAAGAGAAAAAAAAAGAGGCTGACTTGACGGAGAAGGAATCTGCTCCTGAGATGAAAGCCACTGAAGAGATGCCCGAAGAAATCCCACCGCAGGAGGAGGAACCATCCTATGAGGACTCTTCTGAGGATATAAGGCTTTTCTCTCTTGATGATATCCCGCAGGTCGCCGAGATGCTCTCAAAGATGGGAAAAGCCGTCGCGGCAAGATACCTGGACGCTGTTGAGAGAATCTCTGAGAATGAAGATGGATCATATTTCATCACGCTTTCCAAGGCTCTCGCATACAATAGCCTGAAACTGGCAGAGAAAGAGGTCTCAAAGGCTATAGCTGCAGTCATGGGCTATCCTGTGAACATAAAGCTCAGGCTTGAAGAGGAGAAGGAGATCTCTGATGATGACTTTTCCGATGATATGAGAAGGCTCAAGGGCTTTCTGGGCGGCAAACTGATGAAAACCGCAGAAGAGAAAGAAAACAAGGAAACAACCGAGATAAAAGGAGCAAACGATTATGAATCCATACGAGATGTGGAAGCAGATGAGCTCGATTCAGAACAGCCTTGAAAAGATCCAGGAAGATCTTAAGGCGATGGATGTTGAAGGTTCTTCAGGGGCTGGAATGGTCAAAGTCATAGCAGATGGAATGGGAAACCTCAAAGCCGTGAGCATCTCTGACGAGGCAATGGCAATGAATGATAAGAATGCACTTGAGATCCTGATTCTCTCCGCTACGAATGAAGCTTTGTCGAAGGCGCAGGCCGAACGCACACAGGTAGGCATGGAGAAGGCAAAGCAGTATGGTCTGAAGATATGACAGCCATCGAAGATCTCATAAGACTTCTCAAGCATCTCCCCGGAATGGGAGAGAAATCCGCATCAAGGCTTGCTTATCATCTGATCAAGACCGATGAAAGCTTCAACAGAGCCCTTGGCAGCGCAATCATGGAGATTAAGGATAAGATACACCCTTGTCCTGTCTGCGGATGCTATACAGAGGAGGAAATCTGTTCCTATTGCTCTTCTTCCGACCGTGACAGAAGCCTGCTATGCGTCGTTGAACAGCCTCAGGACGTCCTATCGATTGCCTCATCCGGAGCCTACAATGGTCTTTTCCATGTCCTTGGAGGAGCAATTGATCCTCTTGGAGGCATAGGTCCGGATTCCCTTTCATTTCCTATGCTGATGAAGCGCATTGAGGAAGGCTCATTCAAGGAAGTCATCATTGCAACCAACCCTACGGAAGAGGGCGATACAACTGCGCTGTATATAAGGCATCTGCTGAAAGACAGGACGGGCCTGACTGTAACGCGTCTTGCCTCAGGCCTCCCGATAGGAGGAGACCTCGGCTATGCGGATAAGCTCACGCTTGCCAGATCAATGAGAGGCCGTGTCAGGATCTGACAGACCTGAGGAGATAAGCTCAAGGGCTATGCCGGTATAGATCAGGACAACAGCCGGAGCCGCAATCATCCAGGGAGCTGACAGCATTACCGATCTTGCCTCAGCAAGAACAGAACCTAGCGAAGGAACCATGGGAGGAACTCCGCAGCCAAGATAGGAAAGAGAAGCCTCTGTCAGTATGGATGCGGAGAATATCGTTATAGCCTCTGCCAAGAGATAGGGAAGAAGGAAAGGAAGGACATGGCGCATAAACCGCAGGACTCTCCCCTCACCCATCAATGCCGCAGCGAGAGCTGGCCCATCGCTCCTGAGAATCATTGCCCTGGCATTGCATAACCGTGCGACATTCGGAACATTGCCGATGACAAGAGCCGCAATAAGCTTAAGGATCCCAGGCCCCGTTATAGCATTCAGGAAAAGCGCAAGAAGCACTGGAGGCAGTGATTTCATCGTATCCGATAGCATCAGAACCGGCGGTCCAGGTATGTTCATCATTGTGAATGCATATGAAAGAACAATGCCTAGAAGAAGCGATATGACGGATACTGGCAAAGCTATAGAGAATGAGACCAGAATACCATACCCGATTCTTCCTGCAAGATCACGCCCAAGAGTATCAGTACCGGCAATATGATCAAATGAGGGCTGTTCAAGACGGATACTGCCATCTGCATATCCAGGGGAAGCAGAAAATGCGGATGCGGCAATCAGCAGTGCTATCATAATGATTCCCGCTACAGATTTCTTCCTCATGATTCCCTCCTTGAACGTGGATCTATGATAAGAAGGACAACCTCGAGAACCGCATATATAACGGAGACAGAGAGAGCTGTCAGCATTACGATCGTCCCTGAAAGCACAGCATCCCTAGAGAGCGCTGCCGTAACAAGAAGAGAACCTATGCCAGGAAGCGCAAAGACGGATTCAGTCACAGCGGATCCTGCCAGCGAAGAAGCGAGAGATGAAGCTATAAGCGTATAGAGCACGGGCAAGGATGGTTTCAGCGCTCCCTTCATAAGAACCTGTGCCTCTGATGCGCCGGCTGCTGCCAGGGAAACTGAATATGGCTTCAGCATATTCTCTCTCAGAGCTTTGCGGAAAATACGCGTTATCAGGGCCGCATGAAGAAGAGAGAGTGAAAACGATGGAAGGAAGACCGATCTGGCCCATCCTGTCAGAGAGACCGACGGCTGTATATATCCTGCAGGAGGAAACAGCCCGAGGATCATGGAAAAAACAAGTATGAGGAAGAATGCAGTAAGAAAGGATGGGATGGAAAGGAAAAGCACCGAGAAAGAGGATGCTGCTTTATCCGCTATCGTACCGGTCCTCACGGAAATAAGCGATACAGGGATGGAGATTGCAATGGCAGACAATACCGAGAGCACAGACAATGAGATAGTCACCCCATACCTGTATCCGATGATCTCTCTGATGCTCTGCCCCGAGACAGTATTACCCCACTTGCCGCTTATGAATGAAAGAAGAAATTCAATATAGCGGACCATTACAGGACCATCGGAGGAGATAGAAGCCCTGTACGCATCAGCCGCAGCTCCTCCTGCTTCTTCGGAAAGGATGTATGAAGCACTGTCCCCAAGAGCATTCGCCTGCAGAATGAAAACGATGAATGAGACTATTGTAAGCGTCAGCAAGATAGACAGAATACGCAGTGATAAGTGCCTCATAAGAGAAAAGATATCAGGCAAAAGCTCTTAAGAGAAGAGCACTATTCCATATTCCAGAAATAGAACCCATCATCGATTATCACACCCTCATGCTCAGGCGATACCGCGAATATCGTTGAATAATGTCCGGGAACCATTACAGGCACGTACTCCCAGAGCTCCTTCTGCAGATCCTTCCACTCCTCAGCGGCAGCTTCTACTGTTCCGCTGCTGAGATTCCTGAGATTCTCTGATAGCTCCGGATCATCGAACCATCCTGGGAAAGATGGCGAAAGGTAGGTCTTGAGCTGCGGAACCGGGACTTTTGACATTGCTGATACATAAATATCCCATGATGATGGATCTTTGCGCTTTTCAAGGAATGAAGCCCAATCGAGCACACGTACATCTGCATCGACACCAGCTCTCTCAAGGCATGAGGCCAAAGCTACAGCGATCCTGTCAAGGTTGGTAAGATTCGACGTAAGGATTTCAACGGCAGTCCCATCATAGGATGAACCAGATAGCAGCGCCATGCCCTTCTCTGCATCCATTTTCCCATAAGGATCCTCTGCCGAATCAACCGCCCAGAGTCTCTGTTCAGCCTCCATATAATCTGAATGAAGACTGAACCCATAATCGCCATAGCATGAACGCATCAATGTATCGCGATCCGCAATAAGAGAGACTGCTTGCCTGAAGAGCTTATCAGCAGCCTTGCCTTCTTTTTTATTGAAAACAAGGACAATCGATCCATTCTCACCCCCCTGAAGAACCTTGAAGCCCTCTTTCTCAATCCTCTCAACATCATCGGAAGGAACACAGTCAATGGCATCGTAGATCCCCCCTTCAAGTCCCGCAACCCTCGTTGTCTCATCCGGGACAAAATAGTACCTGAGAGTTTTTGCGGAACAATCCTTCCTGCCCCAGATACCAGAACTATCAGATGAATAGGATTTATAGCCATCAAAAGCTTTAAGCTCTATGTATTCACCGCTCCGCCACTCTCCGAATTCATAAGGCCCTGTACCGATATACTCAGTTATAAGCCCCACTTCCATAGCCTTATCTATGCATTCCTTAGGCATAATCACTGCTGATTGCGGCGATGAGGCCATCATAATAGGCAGAAACGAGAGGTCCGAATCGGAACGGATTGCTATAGTCCTCTCATCAGAAACGGTAAAATATGCTCCTCCGGAAGCTATTAAAGCGGCGGGTACAGCATCAAGCCAGCGGTTCATCGAAGAAGCCGCATCAGAGGCTGAAAGAATATCGCCATTATGGAAGATGACATCATCGCGAAGAACAAAGGACAACTCCTTCCTATCTTCCGATAATGTATAGCTTTCAGCAAGTTCAGGCCTGATCATACCTTCCGCGTCGAGCACAAGAAGCTTTTCATATACATTGCCGACAGCTATCATCTTCCCGGAAATGGAGGAGTTGAGCATGACATCCAGTACCGGAGGTTCCTGGCTCAGCGCGATATTGAAAGAATCAGATGCAGCCCTCCCTCCGCAGGAAGGGAGAAGGAGGAGCATGGCAATCAGAACAGCGAAGATATGCAACTCAGTATCTCAAATCACAGAGAAGGAATCTTCTCTCAGAAACCCCGGATTTACCTGGAAAGAGAATAGAAGAGCTGGTGTGGCACCAGCTCTGATTCGATCAATCACTGCGGCTGCTTTCCGATATATGCAAGGATACCGCCATCGACATAGAGAATATGTCCGTTGACGAAGTTCGATGCATCGGAAGCAAGGAATACTGCAGGCCCCTGCAGATCGGAAGTCTTGCCCCATCTGTGAGCAGGAGTCTTCGCAAGGATGAATTCATTGAATGGATTTCCTGGGACTCTGAGAGGTGCTGTCTGCGGTGTTTCGATATATCCAGGTCCGATTCCATTGCACTGGATATTGTATTCTCCATATTCGGAAGCAATGTTCCTTGTGAGCATCTTAAGACCGCCCTTTGCAGCTGCATATGCGCTGACAGTCTCCCTTCCGAGCTCTGACATCATCGAGCAGATGTTGATGATCTTTCCATGCCCCTGCTTGATCATACCGGGGATAACTGCTTTGGATACGATGAAAGGCGCATTGAGATCCACATCGATAACCTGGCGGAACTCCTCTGCTTTCATATCGCACATAGGTATTCTCTTGATGATGCCTGCATTGTTTACAAGTATATCGATCTTTCCGAAATCCTTTATGATCTGAGCTGTCGTCTCCTGCACCTGGGCCTCATTGGTCACATCACAGACATAGCCTTTAGCTTCGATGCCTTCTTCCTTATAAGCAGCCAGTCCCTTGTCTACAAGTTCCTGCTTGATATCATTGAAAGCGATTCTGGCTCCTGCTGTTGCAAAAGCAGATGCGATTGCAAAGCCGATTCCATATGACGCACCTGTTACCCATGCTACCTTTCCCTCAAGAGAGAAATCTTTCATATCCATAATAATACCTCCTGCTTCAAAGCCATGGTAATTCTGATTCTAATACAGCATATGATACTGCGCAAGGAGAAAATGAAACTATGTTCCGATTTTCGTTGCATAAAGAAAAATCATCCCCTCTCATACGGAGGGGAACGGATATCAGAGTTTATCTATAAGCATGGAGCACTTGCCGGAAGGTATCGGCAGGGTCTTCTTCTTATCCTCATCGAGAATATGGATCGTGAAGTAATAGAGCTTCTCGCTCTCAAGCCTGATCTCCCAGCCTCTGACATTCTTGTTGGAGAGTATGGTGATGCTGTTCTTCTTCAGAGACAGATCCTCAATACCCATCTCCTCAAGCGACTGCATTGTCCAGTTCACGGTCTTTCTTGGCAGGGATATATCGAGGCCGATGATATTCTCTATGACGAGCGTAATCGTAACAAGGCCTACCATTGGAAGATATCGTCTTCTGTTTTCAATCGTTCCATCGATGACAACAGCAGGGCCTTCTGAGACTGGCTTATAGATCTCCCATACATCATCCTGCTTCTCCGCATCGGGATGCAGCGTATCCAGGATGAAATACATATGGCGTATAGCACACTCCCTCGCAAAGATGAAAGCACCATAGTTCATCAGACCTTTTATGATGATATATGTCAGGAACGGGACGACTCCACCTTTGTAGCCGTCTCCGGATTCCGAGAAATACTTTGAAGAGACAGGAACTGTCGGGAACGGGTTCTCTGTTCCGAACTCCTTATCGTTCTTGAGGCTATCTATCAGGAAAAGCGCATACTCATCATTCGGTATCTCTGCAAGAAGCGTCCAGAATGCTCCGATATGCTTGTTCTTTATTCTGTTCTTGTCTGCATCAAGATCATAATAGAACTTGTCATCGCCGTCCCACATCATTGAATTGATGCGGGTCTTGACGGAGAAGTAGATCCTCTTGTATCTGAAGGCAAGCTCCTTATCATTGAGGATATCCCCGATATATGACATATAGAGAGCAAATACTGCTATTGCAGAATTGTAATCTACTGTATAGACAGCTCCTTCTCTCGGGAGATTGCCCATATGCATAGCACTGTACGGAACGGTATACAGTCCATCCTTATCCATGAAATTGCTCTGGATCCATGAAAAATACTTCTCAAGGAACGGAACCACGTCCTTCAGTCTCTTCTTATTGCCTATCTTATGGTAGAAAACAAATTCGACATAAGACAGCAGAGGAAGGGATGCTCCAAGGGGATTGTCCGGATCGAACACCGGAGTCTTTGATGCAATATCGTACTTTTCAGCTATCTGTCCATCTTCCCCCTGCATGGAATAGAAGAAATCAATCATAGAATACGGACTGTAGTTCTGATTGCTATAGACAAGGAAAAGCGCCGACAGCGATGAATCAAACAGATTGATTACAGGAGAGTCAGCATGAGTGAGATAGCCCTCCGGGAAAAGTCCATCCTTCTCGCCCTGATGCCAGATCTCATCGATCCAGACCCAGGTTCTATCGTACATATCAACGAAATCCTGATCATAGAAATGAATGCGCGGAACTAGATCCTTAACCACTGCTTTTCTCCGTTTTCAAGTTAAAAACCCCTGATTTTTGTCCTTGAATCGCATTATACATAATATTGCAGGAGACAAAGAAAGTCAAATTGTTTTCTTACATAATTTCTTCTTGCAAATCAAAGAATTATACGATGATTATTTTTCTTTGCCATATATAAGTTTCAAGGCTCCGGGGAGTATCTCCACAAAGAAGCTTCTACCATTCTTCGTAAAGAGCTCACCATCACTATGGGCAATGACAGAGGGGGTATCGGACGATATCCGCACTCGCCTGACTCTCAGGTATGTGAAACGATCCTTATCCTTGATGTGAGCACCCCTGAAGAATTCAAGGACCGCTATTATGAGATCTCTCCGCGCCCTGAACGGCCTATTGGCGTAGAAGATATCGAAAAGACCATCATTTATGCTGGCTCTTGGTCCCAGGACGAATGAAGCGCCCATGCGTTTCCCGTTCAGGACAGAGAACTGCTGGGTATCAATGGTGAACTCCTCTCCATCATCAATCGACACACTTAGATGATACGGCTTCGGGAAATGGCGCAGTACATAGAAGAAAGCTGCGATATAGCTGAGAGTGCCGTTCAGCTTCGTGTATTCCATAGCCCGGAAATTCACCATCGGCTCAAAACCGAATCCTGTCCCATTCAGGAAGTACATCCCATTGGGATGGTCCGTGCCTTTGCAGATGCCGACATCCACCGGTCTGGACTCCCCCTTGATGATAAGATCTATTGCATCTTCGAGAGTCTGGGGAATCCCTGCGCACCAGGCAAAGTCATTGCCTCTGCCTATCGGAATTATGCCCATCGTCACATTGGCAGATCCTCCTGATGACATGATTCCGTTCAGGACTTCATTGACAGTCCCATCACCGCCTGCGGCAATTATGACCTTATATTCATACTGGACACCCTTTTTTGCCAATATGCTTGCATGCCCGGCCCCTTTTGTGTAAGCGACCGTGCACTGCCTGCCGCGCTCTTTGAAGATGCCTTGTATCAGTTTGGCGCTCTTCCGTCCGCGACCCTTTGAGGCATTTGGATTGATAATCAGAAGGATGTCTTTTTCAAGCATACTGAAAGTATGCACGTTACTGTGGAAATCAGCAACCATCAAGGTGGTATACAAGATGGCATAATACCTATTATTGCTATTCATCATCAGCCATGTTAGATTCTCAGAAGGAGGCAGGAAGCCAACGGAAGCCATATGGGACAGATTATCAGGAATATAATGGCAATCCTTCCGGACAGAGCCATGATCACAGATATAGCTGTAGATGGACAGGTGTTCGTCCCTGCGGAAAGCTGTCATACGGACAACGTGCTTGACGGGACAGGTCTTATTGCTATTCCGGGCTTTATTGATACGCATATTCATGGCTATGGAGGGTATGGTACGGAGGACTGCAGCCCCGATTCGATTCTGGCAATGTCCAGACTGCTTCTCGATGTGGGAGTAACATCATTCTTTCCGACTGTCTATACAGACAGAGAAGAGAAGATGATAGCGGCTATCAGAGCCATAGCATCTGCATACGGAAGAGAAGAAGGCGCGGCAATAGCAGGCATCCATGTAGAAGGGCCTTTCATATCAAAGGATAAGATAGGGGCCCAGGCAGCCGAAGGCAGACGTGATCCCGACATCTCTCTCATGCAGCGCCTGATAGATGCAGGAAGAGGTCTGATAAAAGCCATGACAATTGCACCAGAGCTGCATGGCTCCGGGAAAATCGCCGAAATCGCTGAACAGAATGGCATTATCCTTCTTATCGGTCATACAAACGCATCATATCATGAAGCAAAGGCTGCAATGCATCTGGGCATTCACCATGCAACGCATATGTACAATGCCATGTCCGGACTCAATCACAGGAATCCTGGCGCTGCCGGATGCATACTGATGCATGAAGATTTCTCCGCTGAGATAATCGCAGATGGTATCCATGTGAACAAGGACCTTTCCGCATTCACGATCAGGGTAAAAGGCAGAGACAATACTGTCCTGATAACAGATTCCCTGAAGCCGACAGGGCAGAAAGAAGGTCCTTTCTATGCAAATGGAGAAGAAGTGATTCTCAAAGATGGGGCTTGGGTCTCGAAAAAGAACCCGGAGCTGCTTGAAGGCTCTGCTCTGACGATGCATAAGGCATTCTGCAACGGAATATCATGGGGATTGCCGATTGAGTACATGGTTGCAGCATCGTCCAGCAATCCTGCACGCATATATGGAATTGGAAACATTGGCAATATAGAATATGGGAAGCTGGCTGATTTCCTTCTTCTTGACAGGAATATGAATATAAGCCGGATCTTCCACAAAGGAGAACAGCATGTGGTACAGCAATCTTGAAAACAAGCATCTCTGGCAGATTTTCAACGATATATCAAGAATACCGAGAGAAAGCGGCAACGAAGAAGGCATAAGGAACTATCTACTGTCCTGGAGCAGAAAACACGGTCTGGAGGCCAGGACTGACAGCATAGGCAACGTAATCATAAAAGCCCCTGCGACAGAAGACTGCGGGAAAATCCCTCCTATTGCCCTTCAAGGTCATATGGATATGGTATGTGTGAAAAAGGATAATTCAGCACATGATTTCAAAAAGGATCCTATTTCAATAACAACGGATGGTACTCTTATCAGGGCAAGAGGCACGTCTCTTGGAGCCGATAATGGAATAGCCATGGCTATGGCTCTTGATATTCTTTCCGACAAAACAGCAAAGCACGGTCCTCTTGAAGCTATATTCACAGTCTCGGAAGAGACCGGCATGGATGGAGCATCCGCACTGATGGCCGAAGATATAGAAGCCAGACGCATGATAAATCTCGACAGCGAAGAAGAGGGGATCATCTACGTTGGATGCGCAGGCGGCGCTGACATCGAAGCGACGATGAAGGTCAGGTACGAAGAGGCAACGGGAACGGCTCTCAGGGTGAAGGTATCAGGGCTCCGTGGAGGACACAGCGGAAGCGAGATCGGGGAAGAAAGAGCGAATGCGATACAGATACTTGCAAGGTATCTAGCCCGCATACCATACTTCCAGATTGCATCCATAACCGGAGGAACAAGACACAATGTCATTCCATCAACTGCCGAGGCGATAATCACTGTCGCTGACAAGGAAGCTGCTTTATCAATCGCGGAGAATCTCCAGAAGGAGCTGAGAAACGAGTATTCTGTTTCCGATCCGGATATCAAGCTCTCAATAAACGACGCGCCGATGCCTGAAACCGCAATCAAGAGAAAGAAGAGCATGAAGATTGCAGATTCCCTTTTCGTGCTTCCGCATGGGGTTGAATCAATGAATCTGAGATTCTCCGGTGTTGTTGAAACTTCTGATAACCTTGCCATCGTATCTCTTGATAAAGAGAAGCTGCATGTATCTATATCCGTCAGAAGCTCTATGGAATCAAGGAAGATGGCGCTGTGCTCTAAGCTTCAGACAATCCTTGAGTCATTTGGCTATAAATCATGGATCGCAAGCACATATCCGGCATGGGAGCCCGATATTGATTCAGAATTCACTAAGAAGTTCGTGAAGTCATATCATAAGCATATGGGAAAGAAGCCCAGAGTCACCGTAATACATGCAGGTCTTGAATGCGGGATAATCAACTCAAGGATCCCTGGCATGGAATCCGTATCCATAGGTCCCGAACTCAGGGATGTGCATTCGGTAAACGAGAATCTCAATGTAAAATCCGCAGAACGTACTGCCGCATGTCTCAAGCAGCTTCTCCAGGACCTCAGCTGATGATACTGAATCTGATTGAACCGCTCTGGTATGTACCTTCCGGAAAGTCCTTTGACGATATCATATCCACTCTCTCATATGCAGAGAGGGGATATGATGCTTTCGTGCTTTACAGTATTGAGATGACGGAAGATGCCATGGATCTCAGCGCTGTGTGCTCTGGAGAAAGGAATGGATACTCTGAGGAAAACATCAGAAGAATAGAATCCGGACTTGTTCCTGTACGTGAAAAGGAAGAGACGGCCTCAATTCCTTCCGGAAAATATCTTTTTGAACAGTTTCCTGCATGTTTCCAGTCGAGTGATCTACCGAGAATCCTCCTTCCATATGCGACGAAGCCAGGGAAAGCATATATAAGATTCTTCAAGGAAAGCATTCTTGAGTCTGTTATGCAGCTGCTGATTCCGCAGTGAGTTGCCCTCGCTTTTTCATATGACTATACTTTCCCTATGCAAATTGAGAAAATCAGCGATACTTATCACCGCATAACATTCTCTGACGGAAGCATCGTATATCTGATCGGTACTGCACATGTCTCGAGAAACAGCGTTGAAGAAGTAAAAGATATCATAGACTCAGAGAGTCCTGACAGAGTCTGTATTGAGCTTGATGCATCAAGAATGGCAAGCAAGACAAAGAAGCAGAGCTGGGAAGATCAGGATATAAGAAAGATATTCAAGGAAGGCAAAGGCTTCCTTCTTCTTGCCAATACAGCATTGGCATCTTTCCAGAAGAAACTGGGTGCGCAGACTGGAACAAATCCCGGAGATGAGATCCTCGGGGCTGCAAAGCTCGCTGAGGAGAAAGGTATTCCTGTATCGCTTTGCGACAGGGACATCCAGACAACATTCCGAAGAGCGTGGGCAAAAAGCAGTCTCTGGAACAAATGCAAACTGCTTGCGACGCTTATATCAGCTGCTTTCTCAAATGAGGAAATAACGCCAGAA
Source organism: uncultured Spirochaetaceae bacterium (assembly GCA_944389015.1). GTDB lineage: Bacteria > Spirochaetota > Spirochaetia > Sphaerochaetales > Sphaerochaetaceae > Ornithospirochaeta. The sequence continues at coordinate 28,348 of CALXKS010000056.1, read as the reverse complement.
GAGCTTGAAGAGCTGAAAAACCAGGAAACCCTTGAAGGTATGCTTAATGAAGTAGCAAAGGAGCTTCCTTCTGTCAAAGAAGTCCTCATCGATGAGAGGGACGCCTACCTTGCATCAAAGATTGTCAATGCTCCTGGAACACGCAAGGTTGCAGTTATCGGTGCAGGGCATACAAAAGGCGTAATAGCTACGATGGAGCGCATTGACAACGGGGAAAAGACCATCGATCCGGAAGAGCTTGAGATAATTCCAAAAGGGGGAAATGCAGGAAAAGCTGCGGGATACATAATACCGCTGCTTATCATTGCCCTTCTTGTCTATGGCATCGTGGCAAATGGCTGGGACCAGGGAATGAGAACATTCCTTTACTGGATCATCGTGAATGTCTCATGCACATTCGTGACAACGCTTATATCAGCAGCTCATCCACTCAATATTCTTGCATGCGCACTTACTGCTCCGTTCTTTGCCCTCAACCCGGTACTGGGAGTCGGCATGCTCGGGGGAATCCTTGAAGCAACACTCAGAAAACCAAAGGTGAAGGATTTTGAAAGTCTCAACGATGATGCAATGAATCTGAAAGGATGGTACAAGAACAAGATCCTGCATTGTCTTCTGGTATTCTTCCTGTCATCCATTGGAAGCATGCTCGGGACATTCGTGGCATTCCCTCTGCTCATCGCAAGACTTGCATGAAGGCAGAGGATGCTATCCAAGAATCCATTGTATCCCTTTCACTGTTCTCTCAATATGATTCTGGAAATGGTTTCCAGGATTGAGCTCGGTTTTCGTGGATATGCCAGAGGCAGAATAGAAGTCTGAAAGCCTGCGGGTCTCTGCTTCCACCCCCTTCATATACCTGTTTGATGTCCTTGCTTCCTTATCTCCTAGGGAAAAATATATACGCTCTGGTCTCTTCTTCATCGAATGGCTTCTGGCAAACTCAGAAAATCCCGGATACCACAAAGAACCAGAGACTGGGCTATCCGGGAAAAGATGCCGGTGCAGTATGCGGTATACAATGCAAAGAGCCCGGCCAATGAATATCCTGCTATGGCAATGTATTCAGGGTGCAAAGCATAGTTTTCGATGATAGCAGGCACTATCTCGCAAGAAAGCCTCTCAGCATAAATTGCAGCTTTTCCCCCGAATGGCGCACCTCCTCTGAAAACCGCATCGCATGGCCATGGAGAAAGATCATCATTCCATACGAGATCGGAAATGACAGCCAGAGACGCTTTATCTCCTATTTCCTTCTTGATCAACCCTTCTTCTTTGTTTACAGCATTCAGCAGAACAAGGGGAGCTGTATTGCTGGTAGAAGGAAAAACATCAATGCATAAATCGGTACCTTTCAATTCATCAGCCATTCTAACTAATTAATATTTTCTTGCTTTGAAAGCAGATACTATTGCCTGTTTTATATCATGCACATCATCGTATACGACATGGAAGCCATCCTTACTATCTGTTGTGAGAGCACGTGTGAATCCCATATCCGACAATGCCTTCATTCTTCTGGCCGCAAACGATACCGGACGGACCTCTCCTGCCAGCGAAAGCTCACCAAACGCTGCCAGCTGCATAGGAACAGGAATATCCATCCTGGAGCTGTACAGTGCAATCGCCAACGCAAGTTCAATAGAGACCTCTGAAAGCTTCATGCCTCCTCCGACATTCACGTATATATCCTGATCTGAAAGCATCAGTCCTGCGTGCCTTTCAAGGATGGCTGCAACACGGCTGACCCTTGCGCTATCTATCCTGTCAGAATAGATTCGCTGCAGACTTCCCTTGGCGGGTACTACAAGAGCCTGTATCTCAACAATGAAGGCACGGCTTCCCTCTATCACGGGAGTAAACGCTATGCCTGAAGGAATCTCATTTCCTGTTCTTCTGGAAATGAAAGCAGAGGCAGGATCCTTTACGCCATGAAGCCCATCGCTATCCATAATGAAAAGACCGATCTCATCAACAGACCCGAACCTGTTCTTGCTTGCCCTGAGCAGTCTCAGCCCTGATTCTGCGCCTTCAAAATAAAGAACGGTATCGACCATATGTTCAACAATCTTAGGACCTGCTATATTCCCATCTTTCGTGACATGACCTACGAAGAATACGGCAGCCCCTATCTTCTTTGACAGCAGAGACAGCTCCATGCAGCATGCCCTGACCTGATTGGGAGAGCCTGCCAGAGAGGGCAAGGATGCGCTGTAAAGCGTTTGGAGAGAGTCGATGACAATATAACCCGGCTGAACCCTTTCAATGGCCTCAGAAAGCGCCTCAAGCCTTGTATCGCAGAAAACAGAGATATGACTGCTATCCAGTCCAAGCCGGTCAGCACGCATCCTTACCTGCGAAGGAGACTCTTCTCCGGAGACATACAGTACATCAGCAGAAGAAGAAAGGTGCGATAGCATCTGTATCATGATCGTTGATTTGCCGATGCCAGGCTCCCCTCCAACAAGTACCGATGAGGGCCTCATCACACCCCCGCCGAGAACCCTGTCCAGCTCTTCCATTCCAGAAGAGATACGCATGGACTTTTCAATAGGAATATCAGAGAGCTTCCTGACAGAATCATCCATAACAGGGGAAACAGCAGAAGAACCCTTTGCCTTCGGAACAGCCTTCTCTTCAACAAAGGAATTCCATGCTCCGCATTCCGGGCATCTTCCATTCCACTTGGATTCCACATGTCCGCATTCAGAGCAGACATATTGCAGGAGACTCTCTTTAGCCATCAGAAATCAAGAAGCTCCACATTGAAAATCAAATATGAATCAGGAGGGATAACCCCCGGATATCCATATTCGCCATAGCCCAGCTCTGGTGGAATGATAAGAAGTCTTTTCTCGCCTTTCTTCATGGACTGAAGAGCCTCATTCCATCCATCAATAACCTGACCAACACGGAATGTCGCGGGCTTTTCCCTTATGAAGGATGAATCGAATATCTTACCGTTCAGAAGCTCTCCCTGGTAGTGGACCGTAACGCTCTGTCCCATTTTCGGAGAGGCAGCTCCTGATCCTTCATTTTGAACAATATACCTAAGCCCCGTAGGGGTTTTTATCGCATTAGGATATCTGTTTTCAATCTCTTTCTCAACTTTTTCCTTAGCCGCTTTATGCGCTTCCTTCACCTTCTTCTCAACATCCTCAACATAGGAAGCAAAAGAATCTCCAGATGTTTCAAATGATTCAGCATCACTTCCGACCCTGATAATCTCAACAGAATCAATTCTGTCTCCTTGCTCAATGCTATCAACAACATTCTGTCCTTCAATAACGTGACCAAAGACAGTATGCTTGCCATCAAGCCATGGTGTTGGTACATGAGTGATAAAGAACTGGCTTCCATTTGTGCCAGGGCCAGCATTCGCCATCGAAAGAATTCCTGGTCGGTCATGCTTCAACTCGGGAGAAAATTCATCAGGGAATCTATATCCAGGGCCACCCGTTCCATCTCCCTTTGGGCATCCGCCCTGAATCATGAAATCCTTGATTACCCTATGAAAAGACAATCCATCATAGAATGGAGTTCCCTTATCCTCAATATTCAGCGTTCCTTCTGCAAGTCCAACAAAATTGCAGACTGTCATCGGACAGCGCTTATATTCAAGCTCAAGGAAAATATCACCTTTCTCTGTGTGGATCACTGCATATAAACCATCTTTAAGATTATTTTTATCCATATATCACTCCGTAAAAAGTTCTCCTCCATCAGAAAGGAGGGAATAAATTCTTTCAAGATCCTGCTGCGAACGATAACGTATCATAAGCTTGCCTTTGCTCAAATTTCCTTTTATCTCGCACCTATTGCCAATTGCAGAGACAAACTTCTCTTCAATCTCATTGATTTCGGGATCAGTGCTACTATCCTTCTTCTTAGGAACGATCTTATGCCCTTTATTGTATTCATCAGCCAGCCTTTCCGCCTCTCTTACGGAAAGATCCTTCTCAATGATCTTGTCCCGGAGAAGCTGCTGATCAGCTGGATTGATAAGCGAAAGGATAGCTCTGGCATGCCCTGCTGAGATCTGTCCAGAAATAAGATCATCTTTAATCGCATCTGAAAGAGAAAGAAGCCTAAGAGAGTTTGCAATTGCGGAGCGGGACTTTCCGACCTTCTCTGCAACCTGCTCCTGTGTCATATCAGATCGCTGCATAAGATATTGATATGCGGAAGCTTCTTCAATTGGATTAAGATTCTCTCTCTGAATATTCTCAATAAGAGACATCTGGATCCTCTGCATTTCATTCAACGATTTGATTATAACCGGTATTTTATCCAGACCAGCAAGTCCCGCAGCACGGAAACGCCTTTCTCCAGCGATAATCGAGTAACGTCCAGGCACTATTTCCTCAACTATGATAGGCTGGATAACACCCTGCTCTTTGATTGAAATAGATAGCTCTTTCAGAGACTCCTCATCAAATGACTTCCTAGGCTGACTGGGACTTGCTGAAATACATGAAAGAGGAACAAAAATCGCAGAGATAGCATTTTCTGCTTTATCTGATTTACGGGATGCAGCACCGCCCGTTGTCTTTTTAATCTCTGAAGATGCAGCAACAGAAACATCAGAAGATGATTTATTGATTATATTCTCAACCTGAGAATCAAAATCAAAACTACCCATCAAAGATCCAATGCCTTTTCCAAGACCATGCTTTTTATCACTGGACACGGTTCAATACCTCCTTAGCAAGTTCCGCAAATGCTTTTGCTCCTACATTCGATTTATCATAATAATTGATTGGAAGGCCATGCGAAGGAGCTTCTGATAATCTAATTGACCTAGGAATGATCGTTTTGAAGACAGTATCACTGAAGAATGATGAAATATCCTCAACTACTTGCTGATTAAGAAGAGCCCTCTTCTGATACATAGTGAAAAGAATTCCCAAAGTCTTGATCTTAGGATTCAGCTGCTTCTTTACATTGCTTATAGTCCTCATAATGAGATTAAGACCTTCCATTGCAAGATACTCACACTGCAATGGGATGATGATATAGTCAGCCCAAGCAAGAGCATTCATTGTCTCAAGACCAAGCGATGGCGGACAATCAAGAAGAATAAACTCAAAATCATCATCAATGGACTCAAGAGCAGTCTTCAGAAAGTACTCACGATTATTCTGATTAACGAGCTCAATTGATAATCCAGCAACATCCAACGAGCCAGGAATCAAATACAAATTTTTGAAGATTGTGGATTGAACTGCAACACTGGCAGGAACATCCCCTGCAATTACCTGATAGATATTTGCCTTCTTAAGATCTCCTGAAACAGCACCTGTGAGGTTACATTGTGCATCAAAATCCACAAGAAGAACCTTATGACCTAATTCAGAAAGAGCAGATCCAAGATTAACGGTTGCTGTCGTTTTTCCCACTCCACCTTTCTGATTATAGAATATTATTTTGTGCGCACTCATAATACCAAAATACACAATTAAATATATATTGTCATTAAAAAGATTTAGAGTTTAGCTAAAATCTTGACCGATCATATGGGGTGTAGTATCTTTAAGCAAACCAAGGGAGAAATATATGGCTAATATAACTGTTGAAGCTATTCAGGAAGCAATTAACGCCATCCGTCCTGCCCTGCAGAACGATGGTGGTGATATCGAGTATGTCAGCTATGACGAAAATACCAAGAATGTACATGTAAGACTTGTAGGTGCATGTGCAGGCTGCCCAATGAGCCAGCTTACACTTACAAATGGTGTACAAAGATATATGAGGGAGACTTTGGATAAAGAGCTTACTGTAATCAATGATGGTCAGCCCAATTTCTAATAAATATATCTTCGGACAACAAAGGCAGGTTTAACCCTGCCTGTTTTTGTTTCACGTGAAACATCAAAAAATATAAACAACAAAAATTCAATAAATCGCAAACCAACAACACGGAAATAAAAAAATAAACCACACACAAATGAAATGATATAAATTCAATGAAATGTACCACTGTTGCAGCCAAGTTTGGATTATCTATGACATATTTTAATTTGGAAATATCCAAAAGATAAATGATCTGAGATATAAAGAGGACATATCATCATCCACTTTCACACACTAAACCCCATGAAATTATTTGACGCCTCAATAATCACAGAATCATTATATATTAAATTTTAAAAATTAACGTTATAAATCTTAGAAATATAAATTATTGCCAATTTGAAATATTCCAAATATTTTCCAGCAATTCCAAAAGGTCCAAATCATATTATGCATTCGCACTGTTTCACGTGAAACAATGATCTTAATTTTTTATAAAATGTGTGGACTAGATTTAAGAGTTGATATATACATAATGATGACTGGTATTGGACTTAAAGCCATTTTAAATTTTTATTGTCCTTCCCAGATAAAAACCTTCATTTTTTGCGTTTAAATGCAGTTTTTCGGCTTTTATTATTGTATATAGAAACAGATTCCTAGAACTTCTTATTCGTTAAACCCCTATTTAATAGGTATATAATCTCATTTGATTTCACTCCATATAAACCATTGAAAATCCTGCTATGTTTCTGTTTATGGATACGGTTATTTTATGTTTTATTCCATTTTCTAGACTTTGACCCGGATTCGTGTCACTTTTTCTTTGTTTTATATAGTTTTTATATAATTATTTTCTTTTGTCTTTGCTGTAAAAAACAGGGCCAATGAAAGCTTTCAGCTTGTCAACGGCCCTGCTGTCATATTCAGCTGCGGTTACTGGTTGCTGTTATCAGAATCCTCTTCAGCTTCCTCGGACTCATCATCCTCCTGGTAACCTGTAACTGCAATAGCATTGATCAGATCATCCTTCTTTTTGAAAGATGCAACTTTAACACCCATTGCTGCTCTGCCCTGGATTGAGATATCTCTGGCATGTACTCTTATGGTCTGACCCTTGAGCGTAATGATCACAATATCCGAATCATCATCTACAGCTACTGCGCCGACAAGCCCCTTGTCTTCAACTGTATAGATCTTCTGTCCCATTGTTCCACGGCCATGAGGCATGAACTGATCGAACCGGACTTGCTTGCCTTTGCCATTCTCTGTAATCATCAGAATACGCTTCTCATTATCTACAGGGACGACTCCTACAACCTCATCATCACCGATGAGCCTGATTCCTCTCACTCCATGGGTTGCCCTTCCCATTGTCCTTACATCATCTGCATGGATTCTGAGACCTTTTCCATTCTTGGTGACTATCATCACATCATCGTCATCTTTGACGAAGATAGAAGAGATAAGGGAGTCTCCCTCATCCAGGATGATGGCTTTGACACCTCTGGCCTTTGCATTGATGAAGTCATTGAGCCTTACCTTCTTTGCAACTCCGAAACGTGTGACCATAAGGAGATAATCTTCTTCTGAGAATTCAGAGAAGGAAATGACGGATGTGACTTTCTCATTATTCTCAATCTGAAGGAAGTTCTTTATGTTAGCTCCCTTTGTATTCTTTGCTCCCTCAGGAATCTCAAAGGCTTTTATATAATATGCCTTACCGAAGTCTGTTACGAACATCACAAGATCATGTGACGAACAGATGAAGAGATGATCTACATAATCTCCATCAACAAGCTTTGCACCTATCGTTCCTTTCCCTCCGCGACCCTGAGCTTTATACTCATCGGTTGAAAGTCTCTTTGCAAAACCCTTTCTGGAAATATTGATTACAACATCCTCCTTCTTTATGAAATCCTCTGGAGATGCATCATTAAGCTCTTGTTCTATGATCTCTGTCCGCCTTCTATCCCCATAATTCTGCCCGATAGTTATAATCTCATCACGGACAACGCCAAGGATCTTATTTTTATCTGAAAGGAGATCCTTGTAGTATGCGATCTTTGCTTCAAGATCGGAAAGTTCATTCAGAATCTTATCGGTTTCAAGATGGGAAAGCCTTCCGAGCTTCATATCAATGATGGCATCAGCCTGTATCTTATCCAGACTGAAGGCCTTCTGAAGCTCAAGAGAAGCTATATTGTTATCCTCGCTCTCCTTTATGATCCTGATTACTTCATCGATATTCTCAAGTCCGATCTTAAGACCAAGAAGAATATGTGCTCTTTCCTCTGCCTTTCTGAGATCGAATCTTGTACGCCTTTCTATGACCTCCTCTCTATGATTGACATATACAGCGACCATGTCCTTAAGAGTCATAAGCTGAGGCTTTCCATCCTTGAGGGCAAGATTATATGCATTGAAATTGCTCTGAAGGGCAGTACGGCTGAAAAGCATATTGAGAACGATCTTTGGAACTGCTCCCTGCTTGAGTTCAACCACGACCCTTATGCCATCCCTTCCGCTTTCATCTCTTACTGCGGAGATATTAGGAATGATATTATCCTTTCTGAGATCATCGATCTTCTTCACAAGCTCAGCTTTATTCACCTGATAGGGGAGTTCTGTGAATATGATCGCATCATGACCTCGATCATTCTCCTCAATCTCATATCTTGAGCGGATTACTATCTTTCCCCTGCCTGTAGTATAGGCATCCATAATGCCTTTCTTACCGCATATTATCCCATATGATGGGAAATCAGGACCTTTGATATAGTTCATCAGCTCCGGAATCGTTATATCAGGATTATCGATATATGCACAGATTCCATCAACGACTTCCTGCAGATTATGGGGAGCGAGGTTGGTTGCCATTCCAACCGCAATTCCTGATGAACCATTTGTCAGAAGGAATGGGAAAGCTGCTGGCAGAACAGCAGGTTCAGTTGTTGAATCATCATAGTTCGGAACGAAATCAACAGTTTCCTTCTGTATATCGGCAAGCATTTCCTCACCGATACGGCTCATTCTTGCCTCTGTATACCTCATGGCAGCAGGTGGATCACCATCTATGGATCCGAAGTTGCCCTGAGGTGATACTACCGGATAACGGAGAGAGAAATCCTGCCCTAGACGTACAAGAGCATCATATACAGATGCATCTCCATGAGGGTGATACTTACCAAGAACATCTCCAACAATACGCGCGCATTTCTTATTTGGCGTATTATAGCGGATGCCCTGCTCGAACATATCATAAAGAATTCTTCTATGGACCGGTTTAAGTCCATCTCTGGCATCAGGAAGCGCTCTGCTTATGATGACCGACATTGCATAATTAATATAGCTTGTGCGCATCTCCTCCGAGATATCGGCATTGATTACACGCCCTGTAAGTTCCTGGCTGTCTTCCATATCATTATTCCTCAGATATCAAGCGTCCTGACAAATGTCGCATTCTGTTCGATGAACTCGCGCCTAGGCTCGACTTCCTCACCCATGAGCATAGAGAAGACTCTGTCAGCTTCCTCTGCATCCTTGAGGCAGATCTTGCTTATCATTCTTGTCTCAGGATTCATGGTTGTCTCCCATAACTGCTCTGGATTCATCTCTCCAAGACCCTTATAACGCTGGATCGGTATCTTGTTCTCATCAATACCCTGGGCATTCTCAGCAAGTATCTTCTTTTTATCGACCTCGTCATATGCATAGAATATCTTCTTGCCTATCGTGATCTTATAAAGAGGAGGCATTGCGAAATAAACATATCCAGCCTCAATAAGCGGCCTCATATAGCGGAAGAAGAATGTAAGCAGAAGAGTTCTGATATGAGATCCATCGACATCAGCATCTGCCATGATAATCACCTTATGGTATCTTACCTTTGAAAGATCGAATGTCTTCTCTTTTTCCGCTGGTTTATCCTCATCCTCATAATCATCAGATCCTGTATCGTTATAACGGGTTATACCGGCTCCGATAGTCTGGATCACAGGCTGAAGCTTATCATTGTTAAGGACTTTTGCTTCCTGCGACTTCTCAACATTCAGCATCTTTCCCCAAAGCGGAAGAATAGCCTGGAATTGTCTATCACGTCCTTGCTTCGCTGATCCGCCTGCACTATCTCCCTCAACGATGAATACCTCGCACTTCTCAGGATCACGCTCAGAACAATCAGCGAGTTTTCCAGGAAGACCGCCTCCTTCACTCTTCTTTCTGATATTCTCCCTAGCCTTTCTTGCCGCAACACGGCCAAGAGCTGCATTCGTGACTTTATCAAGAAGCTTATCGATTGAATCGGGGAATTCATCAAAATAGTTGGTAAGATTCTCATACACAAGGGAATCAACTATTCCCTTTACATTTGAGTTTCCAAGCTTCATCTTTGTCTGACCCTCGAACTGAGGATTAGGAATCTTGACAGATATTACAGCAGTAAGACCTTCGGAAATATCAGATCCCTCCAGACTTTCAGAGTACTTCTTCATATACTTGACGCTCTTCTTGAGCTGGTTGTTGAGACACCTTGAAAGAGCTGCTCTGAATCCTGAAAGATGAGTACCGCCTTCACGGGTATTGATATTATTTACAAATGTATAGATCTTCTCATCGTATTTATCGTTATACTGAAGAGATACCTCAACCGATACATCTTCCTTCTGGCATTCGAATGAAATAGGCTCAAATAAGGTAGTCTTATATTCGTTAAGATACTTTACAAATGAGGAAAGACCTCCCTCAGCATGGAACTTCTCAGATTTAGGAGGCTCTGTCCTGTTATCTGTTATCGAGATGGAGATACCTTTGTTCAGATATGACAGTTCCTTGAATCTTGCAGCAAGAGTATCATAATCAAAAGAATTCTGCTCCATGATCTCAAAATCAGGAGTGAATCTTACTATCGTACCGGTTCTGTCTGTATCACCTATGATCTCAACAGGTTTCTCAGGAATTCCCTGATGATAGACCTGCCTATAAACATGCGGAGCACGATGAACAGTGACCTCCATCCAGGATGAAAGAGCATTCACGCATGAAACTCCGACACCATGAAGTCCACCTGAGACCTTATATGCGTTATGATCGAACTTTCCACCGGCATGAAGCTGAGTAAGTACTACTTCAAGAGAGCTCTTACCCTCTTCAGGATGGATATCGACAGGAATACCGCGTCCATTATCCTCGACTGTGCAGATCTCTCCATTTTCCCCATAATCAAGATATACCTTGATATCATTGCAGAAACCTGCCATAGCTTCATCTATGGAGTTATCAACAACTTCATAGACAAGATGATGAAGTCCATCTATACCTGTGGATCCTATATACATTCCAGGTCTGAGACGAACAGCCTCAAGCCCTTTCAGAACAGTGATACCACTCGAATTATAGTCTTCGCTGGCCTTGATCTCAGCCTTGAGCTCATCCTCGGAATGTCCTCCGATTTTCAGTTCATTATCATTGTGCATTGTCTTCCTTTTCCAGCGGCTACAAGTACAGGCAGGCCTCGTAGAGCAGGGTTGTCAAAGCATAACCTTAAATAGCCGCAATACCTTATGTATTATATATTCATGAGGCTTTTTCATCAACCCATCGTACTTTTATCAGAATTTAGATAATTTATTTTATTGCTTATATATACAATGATATTGAAATAGATGCTTGCTTTACGTTTTACCTGAATGTAATATAATCCTGCATATGTCGGATACAGATAGAATATGGAAGGAAGCAGAAGTCCAGCTGGTGGATGCTCTGCCTGAAGCAAAACGTATATACATTGATATGATCGAATACAGGGGAGAAAAAGATGGAGCAATAGTTCTGGCTTTTCCTTCTGATTTCTATAAGAACAATGCAGAAAAGAACTGCAAGTCTGAGATTGAGAACACTATTTCTGTCATTGCAGGTCATCATATTAATACAGTTTTCATAACTGATGAGACAGCAAATAAGAAGAAAGCCTCAAAGACAAGCAGCAGGAATCAGCAGAAACAGAAAACTGAATCTGTATCGAAGAATACTACACTTAATAAAATATATTCATTCGATAACTTCATCTCAGGCGATAACAGCAGTTTTGCATTCAATGCAGCACGTGTTATTGCACAGAATCCAGGTATAAGCTACAACCCGTGTCTTATATATGGCGGAGTCGGACTTGGAAAGACACATTTATTGCAGTCTATAGGAAATTATATAGATGAGCATAATCCGAAGATGAAGATAATCTATGTGACAGCTGAAAGCTTTACGAATGAATTCATAAATTCTCTTCTTACTGATAAAGCATCAGCATTTAAAATCAAATACAGAAGCGTTGATGTTCTTCTGATTGATGATATACATTTCCTTCAGAAAAAGAATCAGATACAGGAAGAGCTATTCCATACATTCAATGAACTCTATGACAACCATAAGCAGATTGTGCTTACATGTGATAGACCTATAACAGAGCTGACAGATATAACAGACAGACTAAAGACAAGGTTCAGAAAAGGACTGAACGTTGATCTGCAGCCACCTGCATATGAGACAAGAATGGCAATAGCTATACAGAAATGCAGGGAAAGAAACTATAAACTCGACAATAATGTTCTTGAATTCATCTGCCAGAGCATTGATACAAACATAAGGGATCTCGAAGGTGCTCTGACAACACTGAGCTCTTTCTCTGAGCTTGTAGGAAAACCTATAACGCTAGATATAGCAAAAGAGCATCTGAAGAACTTCATAGTCGAACCGGCTATCAAGAACAATGACATATCGATTGATATGATAATCCGCAAAACAGCGTCTTATTTCAATATAAAAGAGTACGATATAAAAGGAAAAAGCAGAAACAAGAACATCATTCTTGCAAGACATATATCAATCTATCTTTCTTCAAAACTTACTTCATATTCACTTTCTGAAATAGGGAAGATGATGAATGGAAAGGATCATACGACGATAATGCACTCTGTAGATAGAATAAAATCTCTTCTTGAAACAGATGAATCAGTGAGAAACGCTGTAAACAGCATAGAAAAAAGCCTTATTGAATAGTTTTCCACAGGCTGTGGAAAAACATGTGGAAAAGCTGTTTAAAAATCATTGAAAACCTGTGGATGAATAAGGCAGTTTTCCACAGGCTTTCAATTCATATTTACAAGCATGTGGAAACTGTGGAAAACAGACTTGATTTTTCCACAAAGATATCCACAATTCAATTTATTTGAATATAAAGAATTAATAAAGTTTTCCACAATTATTCAGCCTCTTATTATTACTACTATCCTTTATTTATGTTAATATTAATAACAATAGGAGCAAACTATGAAGTTCACATGTCAGTGTTCTTTACTTAGACAGGAAATCGAATATGCTAGCAATTTTGCAAGCAAGAAGAATTCATTATCAATATCAAGCAACGTACTTCTTGAAGTATCGAATGAACTTTTGACTATCAAAGCATACGATCAGCAGATGGGATTCATATCTTCTATTCCTGTATCTGTATCTGTCCCAGGTTCTACGACTGTGTTCTGTGAAAAACTCAATAATGTTCTCAAGTCAACTGAAGATGTTGATATAGAAGTATTCGAAGAGAATGGAATACTTAATATAAGGCCTGTTGATAATGAATCATTCAGTGCGAATATGAAGACTATTGAAGCTTCAAGATTCCCTGAATTGGAAACAATAGATGATTCTCTTTATTTCTCAGTCACTCAGAGAGATTTCATTGATATGATTGATAAGACTTCCTTTGCAGTTGCCAATGAAGACAGCAGACATTTTCTTACCGGTGTTTATATGGAGAAGAAAGAAGACAGGATTGTCATGGTTGCAACTGATGGAAAGAGACTTGCATGCGTTAAAAGGCAATTCGAACAGGAGATACCTGATTTCAGATCATGCATAATGTCTGTACGTTTTCTTTCAATGGTTAAAAGCATCGCAACAGGTGAAGGATTGTTCTCAATTGCAATTAAGGAAGGAACTGTTTTCTTCAGAATAGGAAGCAGAACTATATATTCTTCTCTTATTTCTGGAAATTATCCTAATTATGAGAGGGTGATACCAAGAAATCTCGAATATAAGTGTTTGATCAGAACCACCGATATTGAGAAAGCAATATCATTTACATCAATATTCGTTGATGACAAATCAAAGAGGATTTTCTTCGATATAAAAGAAGGTGAGATAGAGATATCAGGAGAAAATACGGATTTCGGAGATAGCAGGCAGACTATAAGCTGTGAATATTCAGGTCCTGAAATGCATATAACATTCAATTCCTCTCTGTTGCATATTCCTGTGAAGAAGATAGATTCGGAGTTCATGAAGATGATGTTCAGATCCGAATCGGCTGCCCTTATTATCTCACCTGAACCGGATAAGGACTATATGTATGTTCTTATGCCAATGCAGAACTGATGAGATTCAAACGTATATCAATACATGATTTCAGGAACATATCCTCTGCAGATGCTGATGTTGATGCAAAGGATATTGTTCTTACTGGTGAGAATGGACAGGGAAAGACCAACTTTCTTGAAGCCATATACACTCTTTCATACGGTTCATCATTCCGTACTCCGCACATCAGGGAAGCAGTAAGAAATGGCAGCAATGGTTTTCACATATCCGCTGAATTCGAAAACAGCTATGGTGAAATTGAAAGGATAACAACGTCTTTCTCTGATAATAAAAGAAAGATAACAATAGATGGAAAGGAAATCATCGATCGCAGAGATCTTATCTACCACTTTCCATGCATAGCATTCATACATGATGATATAGGTTTCGTAAAAGGAGAACCTGAGGTACGCCGTAAGTTCTTCGATCAGATGATGAGTCTGCATTCACCTGCTTTCTTTGATTCAATGAGGTCATATAGAGCTGTGCTTATGCAGCGCAACGCAGCAATCAGGAATAATCAGATATCATTGATGCATCTATACGATCAGCGGCTTGCAATGCATGGTCTTTCCATAATGAAGGAGAGAGCTTCTGCCGTTTATGATTTCAATACTATTTTTCCTGGCTTATTCAGAAAAATATCAGGAAGCAATATTGATATAGAAATAAAATATCAGCCATCCTGGGGAGATTTCCCATCTGAAGAGGAGATAATCTCATACCTTGAGAGGACAGAGGAGAGAGATATTAAACTGCAGACTACAACGAGCGGTATACATAGAGATAAGTTTTCGGTAATGACGCAGTCTGGACCTTTTGCATCAATAGGTTCGACAGGTCAGATAAGGCTCTGTTCAATACTGTTCAGAATATCGGAAGCAAAATATTTCACTGAGAAAACAGGAAAGGAGCCTATTCTTCTTATAGATGATGTTCTTCTTGAGCTTGATGACAGCAAAAGAGCTGAGCTTCTATCTGAACTCAAGGGATATTCACAGGCTTTCTTCACATTTCTTCCTCGCGAAAGCTATTTTGGAGAAAAAAGGGAATCCATTGTATACTCTGCAGTGAATGGGAGCTTTATAAATGGCCATAGAAGTTAAGGATATAAAAGACCTTGTTTCTGAATATGTCTCTGAAATAGGCAATATGGATAAAGCTTCAATGCATAAGCTATGGACGGAAGCAGCAGGAAAAGAATTAACCGGAATAACTGAATTCATCAAAGAAGAGAATGGAAGGATTGTTGTTTTAGCGAAGAATCCAGCTGCATATTCTCTTCTTATGCTTAAAAAGAGAAAAATACTTGATGCATATAGAAAAGCATTTCCAGAATTCAGCATTAGCTCAATGCAGATAAAACGTACATATTGACCTCTATTAACACCTCTGATAATATCTTCTAGCTGTGGTCTTATACCACAATATGATGATTATAACCGCTTAACAGCGTTGGAATTGGAGTAGATCAATGAGTTACAAGGGAAAGAGAACCTATCATCCAAGCAAGATGAAGAGGACAAGGAAGTTCGGTTTCCGTGCTAGAATGGCTACAAAGGGAGGCCGTTTGGTTCTTGCTCGCCGCCGTGCAAAGGGCAGACACAGCCTCACGGTCAGCGATGAGAAGAAGCCTTACTAAGCAGGAAATCATAAGAAAGAAGCAGGATATCAATCGCATTTTCAGAGAAGGAAGATCAATATCAGGTCCAGGAATGCGATTGATAGATTCTTCCAATGATCTTGGATATGACAGAATAATCATAATACCTGCAAAGCATTATGGCAGAGCTGTTGATAGAAATCTGGTCCGCCGCCGTGCTAAGGAGATATTCAGATGCTATCCGGAAAGAATATTGGAAGAGAATCCTGTTCAAGGCAGAGGACATGATATTGTCCTCATAGTGTATCCTGGAAAGGTCTCCGATTTCTCCTTGCTTGAGTCCGGATTTACAAAACTTCTGGACAGGATATACCGGAGATAGCTCCATCAGTCTCATCAGCAGAGTTTTCCTATTCAGCTTTCCAGATACAGAAATCCTAAGGAGTCCAAATGGATAGGAATACTATCATCGCAATCGTGCTTTCGGTAATAGTCATTACTGTTGGCATGACTGTCCAGTCTTTTTTCATGGAAGAAGAGATGGTTGCAGCTGAGCTCTCTGCTCAGGAAGCTGTATCCGAGGAAACTTCCGCAGATAATGTTCAGATAATAGAAACTGATAGAATAGAAGCCGTAGGAGAGGATCCTGACAGTGCTCCTTTCACTGTGAATAGTGGCGAGTATGAGATTGAATTCGATCCTGCAGGAGCAGCCATCAATTCAATAAAGCTTGTAAATCACTTTGATAATGGAAAGCCTGTAGAGCTTATATACAAGGATTTTGATGATGCTGATATCTTCACTATGTATGTGGGCAGTACACCTATTGATAGTGTGTTCAGTTATGATATATCGACTATAGATATATCATCCATACACGATGGTGATGATATCACGCGCGTATCATTCATGCGTGATTTCCAGACAGCTGAAGGTGAGGAATTCACAATAGAGAAATCCTATGCGATACCTCTGAATGATGAGTACCTTATCCAGATGTCAGTCCGCATGTATAAGGCAGATGGTTCTCCTATATCGATCGGAGAAGGAAATACAGCATATACAATATCCGTTGGCCCGCAGATCGGACCGGCTTTCCAGTCCCTTTCATCAAACTATGATTGGAGAAGGCTTGAGATAAAGTATGCAGAGGACAAGGATAAAAAGAACCTCAAATTCTCAAATGGCAGTTTCATGGCTGAGGAGACTGTCGACTGGATGAGTCTTTCCGGTAAGTATTTTGCATTTGTCCTTATGCCTGAAGATACTGTTTCAATGTCATCTGTAACAGCTGAAGAAGCTACTTTTGATACAGGCGTTCCTCAGAAAGACATCATGTACTTCTCAAGAGCAAATGACGGTACTCTTGTCAATGATATCTACTCATTCTATGCAGGACCGAAAGTATCGAAGTATCTCGATATCTATAACAGAATGGGAGAGAATATATTCGGACTCAATGAGAGCAGTCTGAATAAAGTGGTTGATGGCAATTGGCTTTCATGGCTTGAATCAATCCTTAACTGGATTCTTCAGTTCTTCTACCGCTTCATTCCGAATTATGGAGTTGCGATCATACTTCTGACTATTCTTGTAAAGCTTCTTCTCCATCCTATTTCGAAGAAAGGTATGGATTCTACTGCCAAGATGAGTGCTCTTACTCCTAAAATCGAAGAGATAAAGCAGAAGTTCCCTGATAATCCAGAAGCCCAGAATGCAGCGATGGCAAAGATATATAAGGAAGAAGGTATAAATCCGATGGGTTCATGTCTTCCGATGCTTATCCAGTTCCCGATATTCATAGCGCTCTATGGTCTGCTTAATACAAACTTCGATCTCAGAGGCTCCATGTTCATTCCTGGCTGGATAACGGACCTTTCAATACCTGATACAATCTATACGCTTCCATTCAGTATTCCTCTGCTTGGACCGGCTATCCATCTTCTGCCGATTCTCTATGTCATATCCATGATTCTTTCCATGAAGATAACACAGTCGGGTTCGACAGCTGCATCTTCACAGGCTGGAATGATGGCGTTCATGACTTATGGAATGCCTATACTCTTTTTCTTCATCATGTATAATGCACCTTCCGGTCTTCTTCTCTACTGGTCTACTGTGAATATAATCTCCATTGGCCAGCAGCTTATGGTCAATAAGAAGAAGAAAGCCGCATTTGCAGAGGAGATCGCTGTACATGATGCTGCAAAGCAGGCAAAGAAAGATGCGAAGAAGAAAGCAAGGAGAAAGTAATATATGCAGTGCGATTTTGAAGGACGAACCGAGCAGGAAGCTATAGATAAGGCAATCCAGGAACTTGGATTGGAGCGTGATGAATTCGATGTGGAGATTCTTGAAAGCTCAAAGAAAGGTTTCTTCAAGAAGGGAAACGTGAAGATCAGGGTGTATTATGGCAGTGATGATTCTTCCTCCTCTGATGAAAGTGACGTGAATTTTGATGAGCCGATCGGAGAAGTGAGCGGATTCTGCAATCCTGATCCGGAGAATGAGAATGAAAGAAAGATAATAGGATTTGTTGAAACGCTTATCAGTAAGATGGGATACTCGGGAAGCGCTTCTATATCTTTCAGACGCGATAGCAAAATAGGTATAAGCATAGAGAGCTCGGATTCATCTATTCTCATCGGAAGAAAAGGCAAGAATCTTGATGCCATCCAGCTTGTAGCTAATGTGTATGCTGGAAACCTCGATCCAGATCTTAAGATAGTCATTGATAGCGAGAACTACAGGATGCGCCACGAGGAGCAGATCATAAGGAATGCCTATAAGACAGCTGAGATTGTCAGAAGAACAGGACGTTCCAGGCTTCTTGATCCAATGAATCCATTTGAGCGCAGGCTTGTCCATACGGCGCTTAACGATGTTGAAGGTGTGGATACGAAGAGCGAAGGAGAAGGTTTATATAAGCAGGTTCGTATAATTCCTGTAAAATAACCATCTTGATGATAATAATGAGGGCTGCATATGCAGTCCTTTTCTATTGACATATAATCGTAGTAATGATACTTTATTGATAATAATTATCAATATGAAAGACAGAAGGAATACAATGCAGAAGGAGCTCACATATGATGCTGTGCTCCGTTTCCATGGACATCCGAGCGCAGATGATGTGTATAGGGAGATATCATCAAGATACAAGTCGATATCCAAGGCAACTGTATATCGCAATCTTGCTGCGCTTTACGAGGATGGGAAGATAGGAAGAGTGATTTCCACAGATGGAAGGGAAGCTCATTTCGATCACCGTACGGATAAGCACCCTCATGCTGTATGCATTTCATGCGGCAATGTATTCGATGTTGATGTATCATATGATAAGGACGCATTAAGCAGAGCAGTGTGCATGGAAGATGGATTTGTTATAACATCCCATGAACTTATATTTGAAGGTATCTGCAAGGATTGCAGAAAGAAGGAGAAGGAAAATGGAACTGAAGGGATCAAGAACTGAAAAGAATCTTCAGGCAGCGTTTGCCGGTGAGAGCCAGGCAAGGAACAAGTATACATACTTCGCATCCAAGGCAAAGAAGGAAGGTTATGAGCAGATTGCAGCAATCTTCCTTGAAACAGCTGAGAACGAGAAGGAGCATGCGAAGCTCTGGTTCAAGTATCTTGAAGGCGGGGATATCAAGGCTACAGCAGAGAATCTCAAGGCTGCCGCAGAGGGCGAGAACTATGAGTGGACAGATATGTACGCTGAGTTTGCCAAGGTAGCAGAGGAAGAGGGCTTCAAGGAGATCGCAGCCAAGTTCAGAGGAGTTGCGGCTATCGAGAAGCATCATGAGGAGAGATATCTTGCTCTTCTGAAGAATGTTGAGGAAGGACTTGTATTCTCAAGAGACGGTGAGATGATCTGGAAGTGCAGAAACTGCGGACATATCGTAGTAGGAAAGAAAGCACCTCAGATGTGCCCGGTCTGCAACCATCCTCAGGCATATTTCGAACTTGTTGGACAGAACTATTAATAGCTGGTTCTCAATCCACAGAGAGCGCTGTCAGTGTGTCATCATTGGCAGCGTTTTTCTTATTTCCCAGAAATTGTGATTATTCCCCTATGCCAGAAACAAATCATTTGCCGCTGAATCGGGCAGTCCTGCTGCATGCTTTTAATCAGCTACACCACATATAGTTTTTCCACAAGTTTTCCACAGGTCTGTGGAATTGCAGTGGAAAAGTCTTGTAAAACCATATTCACAGGATTTTGAAACACAAAGTACAACACATAATTGATATGTGTTATATTCTTATAATATAAAGAATTAAATTTAGTCAATACAATAAGAAAATCATAGGATTTATATAAAAAATACATTATGTCTATGTTAAGTTTTCCACTGTGGAAAACCAGTTTTTCACTAAGTTTTCCACAAGTTTTCCACAGCATTGTCCACTTACTATCCACATTGTTAATTCTTATCGTCCAAGGGAGTTACAGAGAATACTATGCAGTATGTCCTATTTTGTTCCCTAGTGTTCATCACTCCTCATCAATTCTGAGATGGTGGAGCATTATCTTGGAGAATAGCTCTCTTACATTTCCCGGATAATCATATTCCATGAAAGCTGAATACTCTCTGATCCTATCATTGGGATGGACTCCGATAGATGCTTCGAAGTGAGCAATCAATTCGGGTATATCCTCTTTATGCTCCAGAAGGCTGGGCATACGTATCATCACAGGAGAGAGCCTGTAATAAAAGTCTTTCCTTAGCTTTTTTTCCTTGACCAGTTCAGAGAGTTCTATATTTGATGCTGTGATAAGGCGGAATACGGATTTAAGGACTCTATCCCTTCCTAATTGTCTGTATTCACCTGTTTCAAGCACATGCAGCAGCTTTGATTGCATCACCAGGCTCATATCCTCGATCTCATCAAGAAAGAATGTATTTCCATCTGCTTTTGCCAATAATCCATCACGCTCTTCCGTAGCTCCGGAATATGCGCCTTTGGAGTGTCCGAAGAATGAGCTTTCTGCAAGCTCTGATGAGAGCATGCCACAGGATTCATATATGAACTCGGAGCTTCCTTCACTTCTTCTATGTATTTCCCTTGCAGCTATGTTCTTCCCTGTTCCTGTCTCTCCCGACAGATGGACAGTGCATCCAGCATCGATAGCTTTCCTGATTCTGCTCCGTGTCTTTTCCATTATTCCTGAGCTTCCGATTATGCATTTCTCAAGTGAATCGATCTTCCTGGAGATATCAGCAGCAGCTTCAATAGCCTTTGAGATATCCTCTGCCGGGGAATTCCTTGGAATATATACTGCATTCCCGTAGATGAGAAATGGATTTATATTGGAAAACTCATTCTCATCGTAGAAAACGATGAAGCTGAGCTCCTTTCCGGTTTCATGCTGTATATCGTAAGGAATCCCCTCTGCAAGGTCCATTACCACAGTATCCTTTCTGGATAATGGTTGTGATATAAGATAATCAAATGAACGGCACATCTGAACACAGCGTGCTCCCGCAATGCTTTTGAAACGTTCTATGTCGGAACGTTCAACACCGTGCAAGTAATACAATAGTATCCCCCAAGACTCATAATTTCAGACAAATTCAAGTGTCTTATATGATTTTATTATGAAAAATGGAGAAAAACAATAGAATCAGATATATTTATGAAGAATTGTCTGTAAAGATGAAGCTGTATATATTGCTGCGGTTTCTGCTCTGAGAATATTTGTTTTAAGAAGCACTGGAATTGCCCCATGCTCTTCTGCTAAAGAGCATTCCTTATCTGAAAATCCGCCTTCTGGTCCTATCATGCAGGAGACCCTGCTGCCGAAATCTATGTCTGTAAGACTCTGTGTTTTCGTTCTGGAGCTCTGGTGAAGTATGAGAACGGTCCCCTCAGCTTCTTCTATGGCTTTCTCGAATGGTATCGGTCCATATATTTCAGGAGCTCTGCTTCCTGACTGCTGCACAGCTTCACGGGCTATTGAGTTGATTCTCTCAGACATATGGCTGTTCCATATTCCTTTCGTGAATTCCGTGTTTATCAGAACGATTTTCCCAACACCCATTTCAGTAAGCATCCGGATTTCCGTTTCATTTTTTTTCCCTTTCAGGACAGAGATATACATTGTTATAGGAAAGAAAGGTCCTTTGAATGAGGATAGACTATCATTCAGAGTCTCTTCCGGAGCATCTGTCGGTTCGATAGTCATGCTTTCTTCATCAAATAGGAATGCTTTATAATAGTTGCCATTCCTATCTGAGGCTGTGAATGTATCATTTACTTTCTTTCTCAGTACTGAAAACAGGTATTTCCTTTCTTTTGCGGAAAGATGGTATATTCCATTCTCAGGAATACGTGAAAGCAGGAAGACCCTCATACAGAAAGCTCCTCAATAGCCACACGCAGGACTTCATCATATCCGGGATCAGCTACAGGGCGTTCGCTGTAATCCATTCTGTATAGATACTCATTGCGGATCAGAAGCATGAGAAGATCTTCAGGAACACCTGAATCGATATGCTCCTCTGCAAATGATATGATATTCTCCTTGCTGTATTCATGGGTATCGGCAAATTCCTTTATTGAATCATCGGACATGAATGAATAGAATGCCTCAAGCTCTTCCTCGCTGTATTCCTTATCCTCTATTACCACATCAGGAGCAATGCCGACATGATGGATATCGTTTCCCGATGGTGTATAGAAATGGCCGGTTGTCAGCTGGATGTATCCATCGGCAAATGGTCTTACTTCCTGTGATATTCCTTTGCCGAATGTCTGGCTGCCTATTACCATCGCCCTTCCATTATCCTTGAGTGCTGCGGTCAGGATCTCTCCGGAGGATGCTGTTCCTCCGTTCACGAGTATTACCACGGGATAGTCTTCCGGAACGATGATATTGCTGTCGGCATTCCTTATTATTGCCCTTCGTCCGGATTGATCTTTGAAGCGGGTTTCAAGAAGACGGCCATCAGACAGGAACATATCTGCGACTTCAAGTGCTGTCTCAACAGTTCCACCTCCATTATCCCTGAGATCGATGATGAATTTCTCTGCACCGGAATCGAGAAGCATCCTGATTTCTTTTTCTGCAGAATCAGCTGTTGTAAGAGAGAATGCATATATAGCGAGATATCCTATATTCCCATCAAGCATAGCAGAGGCTGTCGATGGCGTTGTTACCTTCTCAGGACGGAGGGTGACTTCGAATACAGCATCTCCTCTATGCACAGTCAGCACAAGATCCTTTCCCGGCTCGCCTTTTAGTTTTTTCGAAGCTTCAGCTGCAGTGAGTGGAGCAGTGCTTTCGCCATTTATCGCACTGATCATATCTCTGCTTCTGAGTCCTGCGCGGTCTGCCGGAGCTCCCGGAAAGACAGAAGATATAACAACCATCCATGTAGATGGATCTGACATATCGCTATATGAAGGATTCATCTTATACAAGTACGTTCCGATGCCTATATAGCTGCCATCGGAATTTTCTTCGTATGTATCCGCCATATCTGATGGAACATAGTAGGAGTAAGGATCTCCAAGGGAGTCTATCATTGCGGCAATCAGCTCCTCTTCCATCTTGTTATCATCGATATCGTAGAGGAAGCTTCTATCTAGATAGGCATAGAGATTCCCAAGTGAATATAGGGTCGATGAGATAGTTACAGAGCGTGATGTGACCATCTCGGCGTCATATTCAGGAGACTTGGATAACGTCACAGGGGTTGCCTGCTCAGAACGTCCTCCGGCGAAGGATGGAAGAAGTATGGTTATGCATAGCATAGCTATGGCAATCAATCTTTTCATATGCAATAAGAATATCGCTATCAGGGCGGTGTATGCAATTATTACCATAAGATGATAGACTTGCATCATGTTATCATTGTTTCTGACATATCCGGACTGGATAGATCCATATGTTATAAACGGCCTTCCTATCCGCTGGTATGCCCTGATGTATCTGGTTGCATTCTTTGTGGCTTATCTTCTGGTGCGTTATCAGTGCAGGCATGATGGTGTTATCGATATGGATGCAGAAGAGACTCAGTCTCTGTTCTTCTCCTGCTGTATTGGATTGCTTATAGGTGCGCGTATATTCTCTGTGATTTTCTATAGCGATGGCTGGTATTACATAACCCACCCCTGGATGATATTCTGGCCTTTCAGGGATGGCCAGTTCGTCGGCTTGCCAGGCATGAGCTATCATGGAGGAGTAGTCGGTTGTGTCATAGGAGGATGGATATTCTCCAGACGTCATAATAGAAGCCTTCTGCAGATGACGGATCTTGCAACTGCAGGTATTCCTCTGGGTTATACATTCGGAAGGCTGGGGAATTTCATCAATGGGGAGCTATTCGGACGTGTTACCGTAAATCCCCTTGGCATGATATTCCCGCTTGCGGAATCTTTTTCAACCTATGAGCCGTGGGTGAGAAGCGTAGCTGATGAAGTTGGGCTGGAATATCAGATGGGGCAGTTCATAAACCTTCCCCGTCATCCTTCGCAGCTGTATGAGGCTTTCTTCGAGGGAATTGTCCTCTTCCTGATCCTATGGTTCCTGATTAGGCCATGGAAGATAAAGAAGAATCTTCCTCATGGTACGGTATTCTCATTCTATCTTATGGGTTACGGCATTTTCCGTTTCTTCATTGAATACTGCAGACAGCCTGATCTATCCATAGGCTATGTGATATCCCTTGGTGGTGGAAGCGGCAATATAGCGCTCTTTGAATCATTTCTCAATATCTCGGAAGGTCAGATCTTCTGCCTGCTGATGGTAGCTGCAGGAGCTCTTTTTCTTGGGATTCTCATGGCAAGGAGGCAACATGATAGCAGAACGGATGGAAAAGCTCAGAAGCATTCTCAGAGAAAGAGGCATTGACTGGTATATCATAACGGGAAATGATCCCCATGGCAGCGAGTATCCCGGACAGCGGTGGAGGACAAGGGCTTTCATTTCTGGATTCACCGGATCTGCGGGGGTGATTGCTGTATCAGCGGAGAGAGCCATTCTGTGGACAGACAGCCGTTATTACCTGCAGGCAGAGAAAGAACTCGAAGGGACGGGATTCGAGCTTATGAGGGAAGGAATGGAAGGAGTTCCGACCTTGTATGGGTTTCTTTCTGAGAATTCTGCAGAGGGTTCAAGAATCGGAGTGGACAGCTCTGCTGTATCGATAACGGAATACAGAAAGCTTTACGAAGCATTGTCAGTAAAGGGTGCGGTGATTGTCGGCACTGGGGATCTTATTGATTCTCTATGGGAAAATAGACCGTCTGTTCCATCAGAAGCGCCGATAAGGATAATCGATGATAAGAGAGCTGGCGAGAGTGTTCAGAGCAAGCTTCAGCGCATCAGAAGGATTATGAGGGACAAAGGAGCTCGCTGGACGTTCATTTCCTCCCTTGATGATATCGCATGGATAACCAATCTCCGTTCTTCTGATATCCCATACAACCCGCTGTTTTATTCTTTCCTTTTCATATCGCTGTCAAAGGCTGTTCTTTTTATTGCTCCTGGCAGGTTTGATGAGGAAACACTGGGAATAGTCAGCAGGAATTTCCAGATAGAGGACTATGGCAATGTGGAGGCTGTTCTTCCATCGCTTATAAGAGGTACAGGACTGTATTCACCTGATAAGACCGCCGCGATGTTTATCGATACAGTTGGCGGCATGAGAAATATCATTTCATGTGACATCTCCACTACGCTGAAAAGCATGAAGAACAAAGCAGAGCTTGATGGCATGCGCAAGGCCCATATACTCGATGGAGCAGCGTTTGTCTCGTTCCTTGCAAAGCTTGATAAAGTCAATGGCATCTATACGGAAAAGATGATTTCCGATGCACTTGAGCGTGAAAGAAAGCGTATGGATGGGTATATCGGACCATCATTCTCTCCTATATCAGCATTCGGCGCCAATGGTGCGGTTGTCCATTATAGAGCACCGGATGAAAAGAGTGCCAATGTAATGGGACATGGTCTTCTTGTGCTGGATACTGGTTCTCAGTTCAGCATGGGCACCACCGATGTAACACGAACACTGTTTTTCGGGATGGAGCCTACTGAAGATGAGAAAAGAGATTATACACTGGTTCTGAAAGGACATCTTGCACTTCTTTCCCAGGTTTTCCCAAAGGGAACAAGAGGTGTTCAGCTCGATGCCATAGCCAAACAGTTCATGTGGCAGAACTATTCGACATTCTTCCATGGGACAGGCCATGGTGTCGGATGCTTCCTTATGGTGCATGAAGGCCCTCAGCGTATATCACCAGCTCTTATTGATGTTCCTCTTATGCCCGGTATGGTTGTCTCCGATGAACCGGGACTGTACAAAGAGGGCAGGTATGGAATAAGAATCGAGAATCTGCTTGCTGTACGTGAGGATGAAGAGAGTGAGTTCGGCAGCTTTCTTTCATTTGAGAATCTTACATATGTTCCATATGAGAAGAACCTCATAGATACAAGCCTGCTTACAGATGACGAGATAGAACAGATCAACAGCTATCATAGAAAGGTCTTCTATATGCTGTCACCATATCTCGACAGCTATTCTGCAGAGTGGCTTAAACAATATGCTTCCCCGATAGAGCGTATTTCATTATTATCAGGAGAGGAGGAGATATAATGGTAGAATCCCTTAAGAGAAATGAGAAGATCAGCCGCCGTGGTCCAGTTGTTCTTGTGATTATGGATGGTGTTGGCTTCGGCAAATACAAGGAAGGTGATGCAGTAGCTGCTGCAATGACAAAGAATCTGGATAAGCTTTTCAGCATTTCCCCATGGACAAAGCTTAAAGCACATGGACTTGCTGTCGGACTTCCCTCGGATGCAGATATGGGAAACAGCGAAGTCGGACACAATGCAATGGGGGCCGGACGTGTTTTCGCCCAGGGAGCAAAGCTTGTTTCGAATGCTATAGCTTCCGGTGATATGTACAAGGGTGCTGCATGGCAGAAGCTTATTGGAAATGTCAAAAGCAAGGATTCGACGCTGCATTTCATCGGGCTTCTCTCAGATGGCAATGTCCACTCGCATATCGATCATCTCAAGGCAATGGTCGCAGAGGCAAAGAAGGAGGGCGTAAGGAAAGTCAGAGTCCATGCGCTTCTTGATGGACGTGATGTAGGAGAGGTTTCTGCCCTTGATTACTTTGATCCGTTTGCCCAGTACCTTGCAGAGCTTTCTGCTGACGGCACGTTTGATGCAAAGATCGCATCGGGCGGTGGCAGGATGGTCATCACAATGGATCGCTACAATGCTGACTGGAATATGGTCAGAAAAGGCTGGGAGACACATGTACTTGGTGAAGGCAGGCAGTTCTCATCAGCCCATGAGGCTATAGAGACTCTCAGGAAAGAGACCGGGGCAATCGATCAGGATCTTCCTCCTTTTGTCATTGCAGAGGATGGAAAGCCTGTTGGAACGATAAATGATGGAGATTCGGTTATCCTCTATAATTTCCGCGGAGATAGGGCTATAGAGCTCTCAAGGGCATTTGATGAGCCTGATTTCAAGGAATTCGACAGGAAGAGATGGCCGAAGGTTGAGTACGCTGGAATGATGGAGTATGACGGAGATCTCCATATTCCTCATCAGTATCTTGTTTCGCCTCCTGCTATTGACAGGGTAATGGCAGAGTATCTCTGCGCAACAGGTGTTAAGCAGTTCTCAATCTCCGAGACACAGAAGTTCGGTCATGTCACATACTTCTTCAATGGAAACAGATCTGGCATGTTCGATTCCAAGCTGGAGGAGTATGTTGAGATTCCATCTGATAAGGTTCCTTTCGAGCAGAGGCCATGGATGAAGTGTGCAGAGATCACAGACCGTGTCATTGCGGAGATCGAAAGCGGCAAGTGGGATTTCATCAAGCTCAACTATCCTAATGGCGATATGGTAGGGCACACTGGAGTATTTGAAGCAGTTGTCTGTTCAATGGAGGGAATGGATCTTCAGATCGGAAGACTCAAGGACGCCATTGATAAAGCAGGCGGTGTAATGGTCATCACAGCAGATCATGGCAATGCCGATGATATGTATGAACATGCCAAGAATGGTGATGTGAAGTGCTATGATGATGGCGAGCCGAAGGCAAAGACATCGCACTCGCTCAATCCCGTACCGTGCATTATCTACGATCCGGAATATAAAGGTGAGTATTCGAAAGAACTCAATGAAGGACTTGGGATCTCATCGATACCTGCGACCTGCATGGAGCTTATGGGATATGTTCCTCCTGCTGATTACGACAAGAGCATAATCAATCTGAATTAAAAGAACATCTCATTATGGCAAGGAGGCTTCTGAAAAGGAGCCTCCTGTCTTGTTAGTGCCTTTAAGGTCATCCCCAAGGGAAACTTGGGGATAAATAAACCACCTGCTCTGCAGGTGTGGTGGGGGAAGGGGTTATACCCAAGGAAAAGCCTTGCCTTTGTATAATGTGGAGTGTTCAAGCCCACATAAGACAAGGAGGCAAGGCGAATGGCCAATAAAAGGGATGCGTTCAGCCATACGAAATGGCTATGCAAGTATCATATAGTATTCACGCCAAAATATCG
>CALXKS010000055.1 GCA_944389015.1 uncultured Spirochaetaceae bacterium | reverse complement strand
GTATAAACTATTGCAAATGAAATGACAACAACTGATCGAGCTATTATTTCCAGATTATGCAGGAAATTACTGCTGAGATACGATTTTGTTAAGGTCCAATCCTAGTTTAGAAATGGGAATGCAGGCTAAAATGGGCACTAAGAGTCCTGCAATATATCAGCTTATATAAATCTTGATGCAGGAACATTGAAAATCTCTGAGAGCTTCTTTGTCATCATTCTACTGATTGGCTTTCTGTCATTCTCAAGATTTGATATGAACTGTTTTGTGGTTCCAAGCATTTCAGCAAGTTCAGGCTGAGTCATGCCTTTAAGCTTGCGATAGAAACGAAGAGCTCTGCCGGGAGTATCCTTTGCAGCTTCTTCCTTATACCATTGCATATCCTCTACATTCATCACGTCTTCAAGCGAAATTTGCTTTTTATCTATCATTGAGGATTATTCCTTGTCTTTTTCTTCCCAGTCTTCAATGAATGTCTGAACTTCTTCTTCCAGTGCTTCTTTTTCTGGAAGATAGAGAACGTATTTGGAAGCAAAGATTTTGTTTTCAAGTCCTCCGAGAACATACTCAATCTTTGCTGATGGCTTATCAGTGCAGAGAATGATTCCGATTGGGTCATTATCATCAAGATCATTAACCTCAGCCTTATAGTAATTGAGGTACATATTGAGCTGACCTACCGCAGCAGGTAATAGCTTCCTTGTCTTCAGCTCGATTATCACATAGGCTCTGAGAATCTTGTTGTAGAAGACCATATCAGCATAGTAATGCTCGTTGTCGAATGTGATTCTCTGCTGTCTTCCCACGAACATGAATCCTTTTCCAAGCTCCAAGAGGAATTTCTCAATATGATTGATAAGAGCATCTTCAAGGTCAGATTCCATTACTGGTTTGTTTTCAGGAAGTCCTACAAACTCGAAAACATAAGGGTCTTTGAGAATATCCTCTGGCTTTTCTATTTCCTGTCCTTTCTCAGCAAGCCTTTTGACTTCTTCTTTGTTCTCTTTTCCACGGGAGAGCAGGAGACGTTCATAAAGAGATGAATCAAGCTGTCGCTTTAATTCTCTGACAGACCACTTAGAGGCAATACATTCTTTCTCATAGAAGCTGCGCTTATTATCATCGGAGATTGTCAGAAGCTCACAGTAATGTGACCAGCTCAATTGGTCAGACAGTGTCTGGCTTTTTCTGTAGACAAGGAAGAATCTTCTCATAGTTTTGAGATTTGTAAGAGAGAATCCAGAGCCAAGTTCCGCTTTGAGCCGTTTTGATATATTTTTCAGCGTCTGTTCTCCATATTGCGCTCTTTCCTGATTCTTCTGCTCATCCTCGACAATGAGCCTCCCGATATTCCAGTAAGCGGAAAGCATCTCCGTGTTAACACTGCGGACAATGTTCTTGCGTGATGTGAGAATTATCTCCTTGATGCTTTCTATAAGGTTGTTCTCATTCACTGTGATATCGGCTTTATCCATTCTGAATCTCCTGACTATAATTTTACGTGGTAGTCTACAGACTATGCAAGGAGCACTATTTCTGGGCACTTTTAGTACCCGTAGCAAAGTCCTGAAAAGTACCAGAAAAAGTGGGAGAATCAGGATTTTATGCTTCACTTCCACGTTTTTCGTGGTTGACAACGTTTTTCTGGGCACCAAAAATGGGCACTAATTGTG
Organism: uncultured Spirochaetaceae bacterium; assembly: GCA_944389015.1. Taxonomy (GTDB): domain Bacteria; phylum Spirochaetota; class Spirochaetia; order Sphaerochaetales; family Sphaerochaetaceae; genus Ornithospirochaeta. The sequence continues at coordinate 31,574 of CALXKS010000055.1, read as the reverse complement.
AAACCATAATTGTTTATATTGGTGATTATCTCTTTTTTCTGTAAAATAATGCTATCGGATAATCGAGAGAATCTGGATCTTGGATGGGATAGAAGCAAGGAGCAGGCAAAGCGAATGTATTCAATGGAAATAGTTGAAGAATGCCGTAGCAGAAAAGAAGCAATCTCAGAGAAACGACCATTCTCCGATTCTTTTACTCTCAGTCAGATTAAGGACTTCTACAGAGTTCCGAATGTATGGAGCTCCAATGCTATTGAAGGTAATACCCTTACAGAGGATGAAACTGCAATAATTCTCCGAGATGGTGTTACTGTAGGGCAGCATACTCTTGGAGAGATGTTTGAAGCTATCGGTGGTGGAAAGGCTTATGATTTCATGTTCACCCTTCTCAAATCAAAGACAACAACCAAAGATGATATCTTCCGTTTCCATGAGTTTGTGACATTCGGACAGCCGGAACTGCAGCCTGGAAAGCTCAGAGATGTTGATGTGATTATTACAGGTCTTGATGAAAGCCTGCCTCCGTATCAGGAAGTTCCTGCATTGTTTGATGAATTTGCAGAATGGCTTTCTGAAAATGAAAGCAAATACGATCCTGTTGTCTTTGCCAGCGAAGCTCATGCGAGGCTTGTATCGATACATCCATTCAGAGATGGCAATGGAAGGGTATCAAGGCTAGTGATGAACACAATCCTTCTTCAGCATTGCTATTTGCCAGTCTCTATTCCGCCGGTTTTCAGACATGACTATATTTCTGCCTTGCAGAGTTACCGGCTTGGAAAAGGAAAACCGGACAGTTTCATTGATTTCATTGCAAAGACAGAATTGCAGACCCAGAAGGATTTCATGAGACTGCGCAGGATTCCTTTTGACAAAAAATAAAAGTGCATAAAGTTGTCTTATTAGGTTTGCAATACGTTTATATTAGGCCCAAATATGAATAGATGCTATCTTTTGTTGTTTCTTCGTCTATCATGAACTCGTAAAAATCCGCTTTATTCTCTCTTAACCTCATACAGAAAAGATTAGATATTTTCTGGTGATAAGATTGTTCATAGGCAAGTCTGTAAAGATTTAATTGAAGCTGGAATTTTTCTTGATAGACTTTGTAGGTTCTCTTCAAATCAAGTATTCCAAGTTGGTCTTGTCGGGAAATAACCATATCTAGTCTACCTGCATAAAGCGGTTCATTTCTTTGATCACAATACAATACAATCTGTTCCATTTTTATGACTTCAAATCCAAACTTTGACTTGATTGTCTTATAGTTGTCAATTTCAGGACAATTTATATATGATTCACCTCTTTCATATGCTTCTATTGCATTATGCAAATTTGTGCCCTTTTGGGCCGCTCTTTGAAGTATATTTTGAGAAACTTGGTAATAATCATCAAGATAATGAAGTCTTGAATAATACGAGAGAATGTCAGAAACACAAGAAATTATGTGTCCATCAACAATGTAAGTATGTGTTGAATCAATATATTCTACGGTATGTCCATTAATGGTTATCTTTGAATTCTTGTCACTAAGGTGATTAACATTTGTGGGAGAGTATGAAGGCTGGTGAATATGATTTGAATTTGTTCGAGTTCTTGTGTTCTGCGTTATTCTTTCTTGTTGAGTTTTTATAGAATCTTTTGAATTTACTTGTTCTTGCTGGAATTGTGATTTTGAGACCTCATTACTTATATATTTTGATTTGCCATCTTTGTTCGCATCATTATTTTTAGAGCTGATAGCGACTAGTATAAAGACTATGATAAAAAGAAAAATGATGAAAATCACAGTGTTGATCCCCTTTTATGCTTACGCTTAGGAATAATAGTTATCTTGTTTAGGCTTGAGAAGTATTATGAAAAGTATAACTAGCAATTATTGAGGTGTTCAGTGGATAGAACGGAATGTTTGATATACCTAAAAGGTCTGGAGAAGACTGAGAAAATCTTATCTTTGACTGAAGATAGCAAGACGGGATTGTATCATGTCAAATTCAAGGGATCTGATGAGAAGGTATATAGTTATAGATCTGGTGATGTAAAGATTTATAAACCTGATGTTCTAAATCCCGATTTCTATACTATCTATCTTGATGGAAAAGAATTCACAGGTCTTGATGCAATATACAGATATTCAGATGCTGGATATTTTTATCTTGAACGTGGTGATAAATCGTATCTGATTGAAGATAATAAGCTGAAGATCACTCATTCAGTTCTTGAGAATAAAAATGCATCTGCAGTTCTTTCCTACTTAAAGGAAGTGTCCTTTGTCAGTTCTATAAAAGATGAGGATGGAAATAGAATACTTTCTAAGCGATATAAGCGGATAAACTTTGTAGATGATGTTTCCGTGCTTGCTGATTATCTTTCAGGGAACGGAAATATTCAGGCACATTCGCTTCCTGCACTTATCATCTATCCATTCGGGACAAACAAAAGCCAGAAGAAAGCGGTTGCAAATGCCTTGTCGAATAAGATAAGTGTGGTCCAAGGGCCTCCTGGAACGGGAAAAACACAGACAATACTTACTATCATTGCCAATCTCATATTGCAGAGGAAAACCGTGGAAGTTGTTTCAAACAACAACTCAGCTGTTGATAATGTGAGAGAGAAACTTGAAAGGTATGGACTTTCATTTCTATTGGCCTCTCTCGGGAGTGCTGATAACAAGAAAAGATTCATTTCATCTCAAACTGGTGATTACCCTGATATTTCGGATTGGGAGATTGATAATGAAGAGATAAAGGATTGCTGTTCAAAAATACAGGAAATAAGCAATTCTTTGGATGACTATTATGAAATCCAAGAGGAAGCTCAGAAAAAACGATTAGAGCTTTCGGACCTTGATACAGAGATCCTATATTTCTCAGCTATCTTTTCATCTTTACCTGATAGAAAAGGAAAAGAGCTGTCATCAGAGCGTCTTATGAAACTGCTGCAGGAATATAGCTTCTTCTTTCAAAGGCATGAAAGATTCTCATTTCTCAAGCGTATTGTTGCTGTTTTTGTTCAGGGAAGCATGAATTGGAAAGAATCTGGAGAACTTGGAATAAAAATCATCCAGAACCTTCAATGGCGGTATTACTGCAAGAGAAAGAATGAGCTACAGCAGCGAATTGATTCGCTTGATAGACAGATTGCAGATTTCGATATGCACGGCAAGGAAAAACAGCTGTCGGACTTTTCTCTTAAACTCATGAAAGGTGTCATGCATAAGAGATTGAAAGATAAAACAGGTAGGCCAGTATTTACGGAAGAGGATTTATGGAGAAGCCCGGATTCTATTATTGCGGAGTATCCTGTAGTCACAAGTACTGCATTCTCCTCATCTTCATCGCTGGGGAACCAGATGTATGACTATGTGATTATAGATGAAGCTTCTCAATGCGATATTGCGGCAGGAGCTCTTTCCCTCCTTTACGCAAAGAATGCTGTAATAGTTGGGGATGTAAGGCAATTGCAGAATGTGGTGACTGAAGATGACAAAGATTACACTGAATCTGTTTTCAGGAAATATACCATACCTGAAGCCTATCGATATTCTTCATTTTCTTTTCTTGCGTCTGTTTCCAAGCTCTTTCCCGATGTGTCAACAGTAATGCTTTCTGAGCATTATAGATGCCAGCCAAAGATAATAGGTTTCTGCAATGATAAATTCTATGGGAACAACCTCGTTATAATGACGAAGGATGAGAAGAAGGATGAACTTGGCCTGTTCCTTACTGCACCGGGATTTCATAGCAGAGAACATGCGAATCTACGGCAGGCTGAAGTCATTGCAAATGAGATTCTTCCCACTCTTGAAAATGATGCTGGAAGTATTGGAATCATTACACCCTATCAGAACAATGTAAAGCTGATAAAAGAGATCATAAAACGAGAAGATATAAAGGTTGACACTATACATAGTTTTCAGGGAAGGGAGATGGATACTATAATCTTCTCGACTTCTGACGATATAGTCACCGATTTCTCTGACTCGCCAATGCTTATCAATGTGGCAGTATCACGAGCGAGAAAGCGTTTCATGCTGGTAGCTTCATCAGATCCACAGCCGGCTAAGAGCAATGTGAATGATCTCATCTCATATATCTCTTACAACAGTTTCAAGCCAATCAGATCCGGTATTGTTTCAATCTTCGATATGCTGTATGAGCAATCAACATCTGCAAGAATTGCTTTTTTATCAAGGCATAGGAAAGTGTCGTATTATGACTCAGAGAACATCATGTTTTCTGCTCTTGAGAATATCATCAATTCAAAGGCATTCCGGAAATATGGATTCAGGATAGCTTGTCATTATCCAATAAGATATCTTTTCAGTGATACTGATCTTCTTTCAGAAGAGGAAAAGATTTATTTATCAAGAACTGGGACTCATGTCGATTTCCTGATTTATAAATCAATAGGTAAGACCCCTGTTGTTGCTATCGAAGTTGATGGCTTTCATTATCATAAGAAGGGTAGCAGACAGCATGAGAGAGATATTATGAAGGATTCGATCTTCTCGAAATATGATTTACCTCTTCTAAGGTTCAAGACAAACGGAAGTGGAGAAGCTGAGCAGATCAATTGTTTCTTAAAGGGATATGTTTCTCATTGACGTCCATTCGCAACCTTCTCCTTATACCACCCCATATCCTCAACATTCATCATATCGTCTTCTTTAATCTTAATGCTATCAGGGCCAAATTCAGAGACAAGGCTCTGAATAAGCTTTGTAGGAACATCCCCATTCAGGGAGAACTCAGTACGGGGCTTTCTCACAACTACCAACATACTTCACCCCCACAATCAACTTCCCTTTCTCATTCTTCTTGCATTGGATGGCATCTGCCTTATGGCTTTTCATGACATCCGGACTTCATATTTTATATCTAACGAGCAATACATTATGGATTGCTTTTCACTTTTCCTTGATGTCTGAGCTGTAAAACATCAAGTCTTTAGTTACGATGTCGTAAGATATATTTTGTCAACGGTGGAGTCAGTCGAACCATCTAAGCGTATGTTAAGTACGTTGGTCACCGTGAAATCATTCTTGAAGGAAATGTTTCCACTTGACGAGTACACAATTATAGTGTACTAGTTGATTATGAAATACAAGGTTGCAATGACGAAAGCATCTTCAAAGAGTGCGCAGAAACTCGGGCATAAGGAAAAGCTTGTACTTGCCCGTCTTCTGATGGACATAGAGGAAAGCGGGCCTATGCAACCGAAGTATTCGAACTTCAGTAAACTAGGGAAGGATAGATACCATTGTCATCTGAGCTATCATCATGTGGCATGCTGGTACAACGAAAACGGTACTTATAAGGTAGAGGTGTATTATGTTGGTAGTCGTGAATCAGCCCCATATTAACAATTTTACAATCCAGGGTACTATCTCTGACAAGGATCTTCGGTTCCTCAAGAAACACTTCGGAGAAAGTCTTACTGTCAAATATGATGACGACCTTGTTGATTTCCATGATACTGATTGGTTCAGGGAAGTTGAGCCAGAGCTTACTCCAGCGTCCAATCTCGCTTTCTATCGTAAGCTAATTAAAATGACGCAGGCAGAACTCGGTGAAAAGCTCGGAGTCAGCAAGCAGGTGATTTCCGACATGGAGCATGAGAGGAGATCAATTAGTAAGGCTATGGCCAAGGAGCTTGCAAAGATCTTCGATGTGAGTGTAGAACGTTTCATCTGAGATTCTGCAGTATTATGAGTCTGATTGTTGTTTAGCATTTGTAGCAGCTTATGTAGCAATTTGTGCTACCGTAAGAGTCATGTTTACAAAAAGAGCAACCAAGGTAGAATGCAATGAGTACTATAAAGAAAATGGCCCTTGAAGAAGTTAAAGCAATGCTTCCACTTTTTGATGAAGAGAAGAAGATAACAAATGAGGCGAAGCCAATTGAAAGTGATGATTATCCTTTTATGGCAAAGAAAGAGTTTGAAGAGTTCAAGCACTGGAGCAAAGTTCATCCTGAATGGTATAAGCCTGCCAAAAGCAAGATCACAATCATGATTGATAATGACGTGCTTGCAGCCCTCAAGGCTGAGGGCAAAGGATATCAGACGAGAATCAACGCAATTCTCAGAAAAGAGGTCATGGGTGCCTGATATTGAATATGCAAGAAGTGCTGTTGCTGGGCACTATGGGATGTCTGGCGTAGAGTTGTCCTAAAATACTAAAAATATGGGTGAATCAAACTCTTTTCCAGGTGTGTCTGTGTGAAACAGGAGAGCGAAGCTGCTAAACAGGCATAGCAGGTTCCGACCTGTATGCAAAAAGATACGAGATAGGGACTGTATTTTATTCTGTAAAGGTGACAGGATTGCTGATAAATACAAAATACTTTTGGGGCAGTGGATCATGAAGATATATGAAGCAACAGATCGATCTCCTGAGCTGATAGATGCTCTTCTTCAGGTATGGGAATCATCTGTAAGGGCTACACATCTTTTCCTTTCCGGATCTGAGATACTGAATATAAAGAAGTATGTTCCAGAGGCACTGAGGGATGTTGAGCATCTTATCGTTGCCGATGATGAGAACGGTTCCCAAGTTGCCTTTATGGGGGTTGAGAATGGCTCGGTTGAGATGCTGTTCATACAGGCGGAAGAACGAGGGAAGGGTCTTGGCAGACAGCTTATGGAGAAGGGGATCAGGGATTATTCTGTCAACCGTCTTGCAGTGAATGAGCAGAATCCCCAGGCAAAAGGATTCTATGAGCATATGGGATTCCAGGTCTGCAGACGCACAGAACTGGATGAGCAGGGCAATCCTTATCCGCTTCTCTATATGAAACTTCCTGATCTCTGACAATATTGGAAAATAATTACTTTTCCTATTGCCAATCTGTTGAGAAGGCAATCGGTAAAGCAATATAATGGCAACCAGTTGGACAAGGACGTCTATCTCTTAAGGGATAGGTGTCCTTTTTCTTTTTAACGGAGGTGTATATGGATCGGAAATACATATTCGTCACAGGCGGTGTGGTATCAGGGCTCGGCAAGGGCGTAAGCGCCGCCAGCCTTGGACTGCTCCTGAAGCAGAGAGGACTGAAGGTGGCTGCCCAGAAGCTTGATCCCTATCTCAATGTCGATCCCGGGACGATGAGTCCTTATCAGCATGGGGAGGTCTTTGTCACCGAGGATGGAGCTGAGACGGATCTGGATCTGGGCCACTATGAGAGATTCATCGATGAGAATCTGAACAGGAAGTCCAATCTGACAAGCGGTAAGGTGTTCTGGAATATCCTGACAAGGGAAAGGAGGGGAGAGTACCTTGGCAGAACTGTCCAGATAATCCCTCATGTCACGGATGAGATAAAGTCCGCTATATACTCTGTTGGGGAGATGACAGGAGCGGATGTGGTGATTACCGAGATCGGCGGTACGATCGGGGATATCGAGAGCCAGCCTTTTCTGGAAGCCATCAGGCAGCTGCGGACTGAGGCCGGGACAGAGAACTCGATGTTCATCCATGTTGTCCTTGTTCCATATCTTGCCTGCAGCGGTGAATACAAGACAAAGCCCAGCCAGCACTCCGTGCATGAGCTTCAGGGAATGGGAATAATGCCGGACTGCATAATCGCCCGTTCAGATAAGACTCTTGATGATGAGATCCTTACGAAGATCGCGATGTTCTGCAATGTCGGAAGGCGCGCTGTGATAGGCAATGAGAATCTGGCTCCGATCTATGCTCTTCCGTTGCTTCTCCATGAACGTGGATTCGATGATTATGTCGTATCAAGGCTATCTCTGGAATGCAGAGAGTGTGATCTCAGAGCCTGGAGAGAGGCGGTTGACCGCATGGCAAAGCCAAAGGATCGCAAAGTCAGGATCGCAATATGCGGCAAATATGTGAAGCTGCATGACGCCTATCTTTCGATCAATGAAGCTCTGTACCACGCTGCCAGCAGCAATGAGGCGGAACTCGAGCTGCTATTCGTCGATTCTGAGGATGTTGAGAAGACCGGACCTGATAAGCTTCTTGCGGATGCTGATGGCATACTTGTACCCGGAGGATTCGGGGCAAGAGGCATTGAAGGAATGATACAATGCGCACGCTATGCACGGGAGCATGATGTCCCGTATTTGGGTATATGCCTTGGAATGCAGATCGCTGTGATTGAGGCAGCCAGATCCCTTGCAGGCCTTGAGAGAGCCAACTCAAGGGAATTCGATCCTGCGGGGGATGAATGCGTGATCGATCTTATGGATGAGCAGCGCAATATCACTTCAAAAGGCGGAACGATGCGCCTCGGAGCATATCCTTGTGAGATACGCCAGGGAACACTTCTCCATGGACTTTATGGACAGGACTCCATCCAGGAGAGGCACAGGCATCGCTATGAGGTATCCCCCGTATTCCGTGACAGAATTGCCAGTGCCCGGATAGTCTTCAGCGGGATGAGTCCCGATGGAAAGCTTGTTGAAGCTATGGAGAATCCCTCATGCCGCTTCTTTGCAGGTGTTCAGTTCCATCCTGAGTTCAAGAGCCGCCCGAACAGAGTCCATCCACTATTTGACGGATTCATAAAGGCAGCTTTGCAGTAAGATCAGGCAGGTCTGTATATTATACAGCCTGCCATTGCCTCATTCTCCGCTCTTGCCGTAGTTCGAAAGAACTCTGGCAGAAGGGTCGGAGACATTGCATCCTGGCCAGCTGCTGTTAGGCATCCAGAAACCGGGTATCATTCTGTATTGCCCAGGGTAGAAGCTTTCGAATATCTCTCTGTAGAGAAGGGACTCGGGCGTGAATGGCCTGCCGTTTTCCGGATACTTCCTGTATTCTGCCTCAAGATCCATGCCTTGGTATTTCTCCTCAGCATATTTCTTCAGATCATCGACCATGCTGTGGCCTACAGCATCGCTGAAAGCTGCTTTCTCCCTCCAGAGGATATCATCAGGAAGCCAGTTCCCATCTTCGAAGGCCTTGCGCAGAAGATATTTGCCATGTCCGTATCGGTTCATCTTCATCTCCGGATCGATTGAGAGAACGTAAGAGGCGAAATCAAGATCCCCGAAAGGCACCCTTGCCTCAATGCTGTTATCGGCAATGCACCTGTCTGCTCTAAGCACATCGTATGCATAAAGCTCATGGACACGTTTCAGACTCTCCTTCTCGAACTCTTCGCAGTCCGGAGCGAAATCCGTGTATTTGTATCCGAAGAGCTCATCGGATACCTCTCCAGTAAGAAGCACCCTTATATCCGTATGCTCATGTATGTATTTGCAGAGCAGGAACATCCCGATGCTTGCGCGGATGGTTGTTATGTCATATGTCGCCAGAGCATTTATGACTTCAGGAAGGATGTTTATCACATCTTCTTCCGTCATTGTCACGTTCGTATGGATCGAGCCAAGGAACTCTGCTGTCCGCTCCGCATATTTTGAATCTATAGGATCTGTGTCCATGCCGATGGAGAATGTGCGGATCTGCTTGCCAAGAGATCTTGAAGCGATAGAGCATACAAGGGAGCTGTCAAGGCCTCCCGAGAGCAGGAATGCGACGGGAGTATCCGAATCAAGCCTCTTCTCAACTGCTTTTATAAGCTTAGCCCTGATGTTCTCCGTTATCTCTTCCATGCTTCCATAGGTATATTCCTTAACTGCCGTGATATCCCTGTAGCAGATGAATTCCCCGCCTTTATAGTAATGTCCCGGAGGAAAAGGGAGCACATCGCTGCAGAATGGAGTGAGAAGGCATGCCTCGCTTGCAAAGGCTATCTTCCCATCCTTGTCATAGCCATAGAAAAGAGGACGGATGCCTATAGGATCTCTTGCGGCAATGAATCCTTCATCCTTGCTATAAATGACAGTCGCGAATTCTGCATCAAGGAGAGGGAACATCCTCTCCCGGTATTTCCCATAGAGATACAGGACTGTCTCACAGTCTGAATCCGAATGGAAGACATAGCCTTCCATTTCAAGCTGTCTTCGGATATCACGGAAGCCATAGATCTCACCATTTGTTATGCTATGCATGCCTTTGTATTCAAAAGGCTGCATCCCTCTTTCATCTGTGCCCATTATTGAGAGCCTCTGGAAAGCCAGAAAGAGATTTCTTTCCGGGGATAGTATCCTCTGTGAATCCGGTCCTCTTCTTACCGTTCTCTCAAGGATCGCCCTGATCTGCGGAAGTCCTATAGCACTTCCGCTGTAAGCAAATACTGTACACATGATATACCTCAGACTGCAGCATAGAGCTGGCTGTATGTTTTTGATTTATCTGCCTCGATGGCGATGAAACCACCTTCAAGACAGCGCTCCACTGGGATGGAGAACACCGATGCAAAGTCCTTGATTATCGGACAGAGGATATTCTCTTTCTCATTCTCGTCCACATTGCGTTTTATAAGCTTGTCGGAGAGATTGAGCGGTTGTTTTTCCGTCCTGAGGTATATAGTCCCCGCATACATCCCGTTGCCGCAGAAGTATCCGGTGATATCCCGTCCCTCATTGCCGAGTCCAAGCACTATGATGATTCCTCCAGCAAGATATTCCCCGAGGAATGATCCTGCTCTTCCTCCTATGACAAGGATGCTCTTCTTGTCTTCATATGCTTTCATGTGGACTCCGGCTCTGTATCCTGCATCGCCGAGCACATAGACACGTCCACCCCTCATTCCATAAGCAAGGGCATCACCAGCAGATCCCTTTATGGCAAGAAGTCCTGCGTTCATCGTATCTGCAGCCGCATCCTGCGCATTGCCGTCAACGTATACAGTCCCCCCGTCAAGGTATGAGGCAAGAGCGTTCCCGGGAATCCCCTCAACATGGAGGGTTCCGTTCTTCATACCGCATCCCACATATCTTTCCCCGAGGCATCTTTTTACTGTGATTTCCTCATCCTCAGGCCTTCTTATCTCTTCGTTTCCGTTATCGATTATCCTCATTTCATTCTCCTGCATATCTGATTCCCAGAATCTCCAGCTCCTTTGCATTCAGGTCGATCCCGCAGAGCGCCATGCGGTTTCCTCTGAGCGCTTCAATGCTGTTTATTCCCATTCCACCCATGATCTCCTTGATTTCCCTGGTCCATGCATTCACAAGATTGACAAGCCTTTCGGCACCTTTCTCCGTATCAAGTCTTTTCGTGAGCTCCGGATCCTGTGTGGCCAGCCCCCACGCGCATCTGCCTGTATGGCAGGAGGCGCATATGTGGCAGCCGAGGGCGCATAGAGCCGCTGTTCCGATTGAGACAGCATCCGCTCCGAGCGCGATTGCCTTGACTGCATCGGATGAATTCCTTATTCCTCCGGAGGCTATCACACTGACTCTGTCCCTTATCCTTTCTTCTCTCAGCCGCTGGTCGACCGAGGCTATGGCAAGTTCTATCGGAATTCCGACATTGTCACGGATACGCTTTGGTGCAGCCCCCGTTCCGCCTCGGTATCCATCGATTGAGATGATATCAGCACCGCTTCTTGCAATACCCGATGCGATAGGAGCGATGTTGTGCACGGCAGCAACCTTCACAATCACAGGCTTTCTATGCCCCGTGACCTCTTTTATTGACATGACAAGCTGTGCAAGATCCTCGATGGAATAGATATCATGATGTGGTGCAGGGCTGATGGCATCCAATCCTTCAGGGACCATTCTCGTTTTCGAGACATCTCCTATGATCTTCCTGCCAGTCAGGTGCCCTCCGATCCCCGGCTTTGCTCCCTGTCCTATCTTTATCTCGATAGCAGCCGCAGTGTTGAGATAGGTCTCATGCACTCCGAAGCGCCCGGAAGCTACCTGCACGATAGTATTCTTCTTATAAGGATAGAGACTTTCATGAAGTCCTCCTTCTCCTGTATTCCAGTAAGTCCCCAGCTTTTCTGCAGCAGCGGCAAGGGCCTTATGCACATTCAGGCTTATCGCGCCATAGCTCATCGCAGAGAACATCACAGGAGTCCTGAGCTCAAGGTGAGGTGGAAGGTTATCTATGATCCTTCCGCTGATGTCACGTTCTGCCTTCTCAGGTCTCCTGCCAAGAAAGACCGCAGTCTCCATTGGTTCCCGGAGAGGATCAATCGATGGGTTCGTGACCTGGCTTGCATTGAGAAGCATCTTGTCGAAGTATATCGGGACATTCTTTCCTGATGCCCCCATCGAGGAAAGCAGGACGCCTCCTGTCTCTGCCTGCAGGAGGATCTCCTTTATCTCATCATCGGAAAAGACAGCATTCTTCCTGAACCTGTTCTCATCTTCAGTGATATATATCGCTCCTGCCGGGCAGAATGATACGCATCGCTGGCAGTCCGTGCACTTATCATGATGGAATGCAAGCGCTTTGCCGCTTTCTGCGGTTATTGCTCCGAATGAGCACTCACGTACGCATCTGAGACATGAAATGCAGCTGTCGTCCTTCCTGATTCTGTACCTCATAATCCAGCCTCCCCATTGAGTGTTGCGATCACGGCCTCTCCCCCTCGTGGAGCCCAGATCCTGTCAGGGTTATCCTCTATGACTCTTATGGCAGCTTCTTCAGAGCTGAAGTAAACAACGTTGCCCTTTTCTGCAGCTACAAGGCTCCTGAGCTTGAGACGGTCATTCAGCGCCATCATTCCGCCTCTGAACCCGACAAGTATGGAGAATGGTCCTGTGATCAGGAATGAAGAGAACATCTTGCGGAGGTATGACAGCCGTATCCTTTCTTCCTCGTCTTTGATTGCGATCGTCGTCCAGAATGGAGCAGCTATAACCTCGGAGCTTTCCTTCAACGTCAATCCCTGTTTCCTTGTCAGATAGTCCAGTATGTAGGTGATGACCTCGGTGTCGGTCAGCAGATTGCATGAGTAGCCGTACATCTCAACAGCTCTTCTGTTCGCATCATATGATGAGATCTCTCCGTTGTGCACAACAGTTAGGTCGAGCAGTGAGAACGGATGGGATCCCGCCCACCATCCTGGTGTATTTGTCGGATAGCGGCCATGTGCTGTCCAGGAATAGCCTTCATACTCCTCGATCCGATAGAAATCAGCGACGTCCTCAGGGTATCCGACGGCTTTGAATACTCCCATATCCTTGCCGCAGGAAACGACATACGCACCATCTATTGAATCATTTATCATGATCGTGGCTCTTGAAGTGTACTCATCCTCATCAAGCTGGCTGTCCTGCAGAAGGTGGGGAAGCGGCGTGATGAAATAGCGCCAGATCAGAGGCGCATCGGATATCATCGGAGTCTGCCTTACCGGGATCTTCGAGAGGTTTATTATATCGAAGCGCTTAGCGAGGAATCTCTCCGATTCCTCCCTGGAAGTCTGGGAGTCATAGAAGATGTGCAGCGCGAAATAGTCCTTGTATTGTGGATAAATGCCGTAAGCAGCGAATCCTCCTCCTAGCCCGTTCGATCTGTTATGCATCACAGCGATGCTTTTCTTTATCGCTTCTCCTGTGATGCGCTTTCCATCGCGGCAGAAAATCCCGCTTATTGCGCATCCCGAGCTGATTCTCACTTCGCCTTCTTTTCTCATTCCGTCACCTCCGGAAATAAAAAAAAGGACGCACTAAGATCTCTCTTAGAACGTCCTTGTTCTCTGGGGTACTTTTACGACAGATGAATAATGCTTGTCAATTGCCTGAATGAATATAATGCGAATAAAAATGCGATCTGATGCATGAAACCACTTGACTGATGCACCTGAGTTTTCCTAATATTCAGCCATGAACAGCAAAGGCGCTGCAGAGTAGGATCTGTAGCGCTTTTTCCGTTTATGGAGGAATTTTATGGATATTGAGGATATCAGGGAACTGCTGGCGGAATATGAGATCAAGTTCATAAGGCTTGCCTTCTGCGATATCTCAGGCAGGCAGAAGAACATCGCTATAATGGCAGATGAGCTTGAGCATGCGGTAGAACATGGTGTTTCATTCGATGCTTCCGCAATAAAAGGCTTTCTCAACATAAATGAGTCAGACCTGCTCCTGTTCCCTGATCTCGATACATTCTCGATTCTTCCATGGAGACCTTCAGACAGGGGAGTCGCAAGATTCTATTGCTATATCACATATCCAGACAGAAGACCGTTTGAGGGAGATGGCAGATACCTGCTTTCTGAGATAGAGAGGAAAAGCGCCCGTGAAGGATATTCATTTCTTGTCGGGCCTGAATGCGAGTTCTACCTTTTCGAGACCGATGAGAAGGGCTTCCCCGCGCTTATTCCGTTCGATGAGGCCGGGTACTTTGACATGGCTCCTCTGGACAGAGGCGAGAATGTCCGCCGTGAAATCTGTTTTGCGCTGGAGAACATGGGCCTGAAGCCTGAGCGGAGCCATCATGAGCATGGTCCGGGACAGAATGAGATAGATTTCCGCTGTTCATCTCCGCTGAAGGCAGCAGATGACCTCATGACATTCAAGACTGCCGTGAAAGCTATAGCCCAGCAGCATGGGTTATTTGCCTCTTTCCTTCCCAAACCGCTTGAAGGTGAGAGCGGGAACGGACTTCATATCAACCTTTCCCTGTATGAGAACAATGAGAATCTCTTTGGGAAGGAGGATCCGAAAGCTATGTCCTTCATGGCTGGGATACTCAGGAGGATGAAGGAGATAACAGCATTTGCCAATCCTCTTTCATCTTCTTATGAGCGTTTGGGGCAGTTTGAAGCGCCGTCAACTGTCTCCTGGAGCCATCAGAACAGATCGACGCTTGTCAGAATACCGTACGCTGAAGGGCATGACTGCCGCATGGAAGTCAGAAGCCCTGATCCTGCTGCCAATCCATACCTCCTTATCTCCCTTCTTCTGTCTGCGGGCTTCGAAGGCATTGCAGATAAGCTTGAAGCAGAACCGGAAGCAACAGGCGACATGCTCTCTTCCCCGCTTCCGGAAAGGCTTCCTGAAAATCTTTCCGAGGCGGTGGAGGAGGCTGCCGGAAGCAGCTTTGTCTCACGTGTGATTCCCGGGAGGATAGTGGATGGATATCTGGAGGACAGGGCAGCGGAAGCTGCGGAGTATGAAAGAAGCGGCAGCGATCACAGCTATCTGATCAGACGGTACTTCCGATTGATATAGGGTGTTGTATGGAAACGGTGCTTGTGGTCGCGGAACGTACCAGATACGATGAGATCAAAAGACTGCTTTCTCCCGGTGGATATGCTTTCATCAGGGTTGAGTGCGAACGGGAAGCCAGGATGAAGATCCTCGATATCCCACTGTCTCTTGTCATCGTTGACGGAATGCTCCCAGAAGGCACATCAAAGGCAATCTCCATCTTTTCCTCCTCCCAGGAGATCGATACGGTACTCATAGTTCCTTCTGAGCTTGCCTGGCACATGGCAGGGGCGATGGCAAAATATGGTGTATACACTGCTGCATTCACGAGGGATAGCGTGACGGCCGTGCTCGGAGCGATCTTTGTAGCCCGGGAGAAGGTGGTGAAGGCAGAGGAGAAGAGCCGGAAGCTTCTTGCCCGTCTGAGGAATGAGAAGCTTCTCACAGAAGCGAAGTGCCTTCTTGCAAGGAAGTCAGGCATGAGCGAAGCAGAGGCTCATAGCTATATAGAGAAGAAAGCAATGAATTGCAGAATCAGTCTTTCTGATGCCGCAATGGGTATTGTCAGAGAGTTGTCATAGGAGGGGTGTATTATGAACGTGCCTGAAATGTTTGGTTCCATGGTCTTTAATGATTATGTAATGAGAGAAATGCTACCGAAAAAGGTATATCAATCGTTGCAGAATACAATAGTTGAAGGCAAGGCTCTTGATGAGGATGTTGCTGATATTGTTGCAGCTGCAATGAAAGAATGGGCTATAGGTAAGGGAGCAACCCATTTTACCCACTGGTTCCAGCCCATGACCGGTATAACGGCAGAAAAGCATGACAGCTTCCTTACAGTCGATAAGAATGGCTGTGTTATCATGGATTTCTCCGGCAAGGAGCTCACAAAAGGGGAGCCTGATGCTTCCAGTTTCCCATCGGGTGGTCTGAGGGCGACTTTCGAAGCCCGCGGTTATACTGCATGGGATCCGACAAGCTATGCCTTCATCAAAGATGACACGCTGTGCATCCCTACGGCATTCTGTTCCTATACAGGACAGATCCTTGATAAGAAGACACCTCTTCTCAGAAGCATGGATGCGATAAGCAAAGAGGCTGTAAGGGCCCTTTCGCTCTTTGGCAAGCATGTGAGGAGGGTCAATGCAACCATAGGTGCGGAGCAGGAGTATTTCCTCATTGATAAGAACGATTATTCCAAGCGCCTTGATCTCAGGCTGACAGGCCGCACCCTCATAGGCGCACCTGCTGCAAAAGGTCAGGAAATGGAAGATCATTACTTTGGTTCCATCAGGCCAAGGGTAAAGGCTTTCATGGCTGATCTTGATGAAGAGCTCTGGAAGCTCGGCATAACATCCAAGACAGAGCACAACGAGGTTGCTCCATGCCAGCATGAGATGGCTCCGATTTTCGACAATGCGAACAAGGCTACCGATGCCAATCAGCTTACGATGGAGATGATGAGGAAGATCGCAGAGAAGCATGGCTTTGCATGCCTTCTTCATGAGAAGCCTTTTGAAGGAATCAATGGATCCGGGAAGCATAACAACTGGGCACTGAGCACGGATGAGGGGGAGAACCTCCTCGATCCCGGGAAGACGCCGAAGGATAATGCGCAGTTCCTGCTTTTCCTCACTGCGGTCATAAAGGCTGTTGATGAGTATCAGGATCTGCTTAGGATAAGCGTTGCCAGTGCAGGCAACGATCATCGCCTCGGTGCAAATGAAGCACCTCCAGCGATTGTCTCCATATTCGTCGGAGATGAGCTCGGCGCTGTGATCGATTCGATCATCGATGGAACACCGTTCAGAGGGAGGACATCCTCATCCCGTCTTGATATCGGGACAAGCGTTCTTCCGAAGCTTGCGCGTGACAACTCCGACAGGAACAGGACAAGTCCATTCGCATTCACGGGAAACAAGTTCGAGTTCCGTATGCCCGGCTCCTCATTCAACATCGCCTGTACGAATGTCATGCTGAACACAGCAGTCGCCGATGCTCTGAAGGATTTCTGCGATGAGCTTGAGGGTGCTGATGATTTCAATGCTTCCCTCAATGCCCTTATCAAAAGAGAGCTTGAGAAGCACAGGAGGATTCTCTTCAACGGAAATGGATACAGCAAGGAGTGGGAAAAGGAAGCTGAGAGGAGAGGACTTTCGAACTATAAGAGGACACCTGATGCTCTTGTCCATTACTGTGACGTGAAGAATACAGAGCTCTTCAGAAGACATAAGGTGTACACAGAGGAAGAGATGGAATCGAGGCTGGAGATATCGCTTGATGAGTACCAGAAGGCGATACATATCGAAGCTGTCACAATGATCGAAATGCTGAGACGGCAGATTCTTCCTGCTTCGCTGCGCTTCTCATCGACATTGGCTTCATCTGTGCAGGTTAAGGAGAGCATAGGAGTCGCAGCAGTCTCCGATAAAGCCTTATGCGCAAAGGTCAGTGCTCTCTGCGATTCCCTTCTGCTTAAAGCAGATGCGCTGGAGGAGTGCGTTGCTGCAAGCCCTGAAGAAGCCAGGGATGCAGCTTTCCATGCTGCGGATAGAATCATTCCTTTGATGGAAGAAGCCAGGAAGCTCAGCGATTGTCTTGAGACTGTCGTCGATAAATCATTCTGGCCTGTTCCTACGTATTCGGAGATTCTTTTCTACGTTTGAGCCTGATTCAGCAGGGGAAGGAACAGCTCTTCCTCTGCTGAAAACGTTCCGGCTATTCACAAGAGAATCCGTCTATCGCTGTTTTGCCTTATCACTTCCGGTGCTGTCCCTGAAAAGCAGTCTGGAGGAAAGATGATTCGTCTCGTATTTCATCTCAGGATCATTGATATGCTTTTCAAGTATATCCATGGCAACGTATCCAAGTCTGTGCTTCGGTACATCGACTGTTGTCAGGGCCGGCTCCATGAACTGGGAGAACATCAGATTGTCGTAGCCGATCACCTCGACATCATTTGGTACCGACAGATCGTTCTCTGCCAGACTCTTCAGCACACCCATCGCGATTATATCATTGAAGCAGACGACTGCGGAGAATTCCATGCTTTTGTTTATCGCTGTATTGATAGCCTGGTATCCGTCCTCGGGGTGTCCTGTAAGATGGAATACGTACTTCTGATCCGACCTGACATCATTGTTGTCATATGCCTTCTGTCTTCCGCTGTCCCTGTCCTGGGTATTGCTTATCCCGTCAGGTCCTGAAAGGTACAGAATGTTCCTGTGCCCCTTCTTCAGAAGGTAGTCGAAGACGCTCTCCTCTCCGTCCTCATCGCCGTGAAGCACGCTATGGCTTTTAAGACCATCGATATACCTTCCTGCGAATATGAAAGGAACAGGGATCGAAGAGTAGAATTCCAGGTGCTTGCTGTCCTTTCCGAATACAGGCATGACAATGAATCCATCGACTTTTCGTGAGAGGAAGAGACGTACGAGATGGCGCTCCTTCTCCTCGTTCTCCTCACTGTTTCCTACGAGCATCTGATAGCCGATTTCCTGAGCCCTCTCCTCGATTCCACGGATGATCTCGCTGAAGAAAGGATTGGAGAAATCCGCGCTTACGACGCCTATTGTGCGTGTTCTTGGGTTTCTCATGCTGGACGCGATCGCATCCGGGATATATCCAAGCTCCTCCGCTTTGCTTTGTATGATTCTGGTTGTTGAAGCGCTTATGCGAGTATCATTTCTCAGAACCCTCGATACAGTGTTTATCGAGAAACCCGTAGCCGTGGCAATGGTCTTCAGAGTGGTTCTCATGGATTAATGTTAACACATTTCTGTATTTTGGCAAGAAAAAATGGTTGAAAACAACTATTAAGCATATATATAATAATAAATTAACGATAATCCGAATAGTGACAGAATCACAGCATTCCAGTCTGAAAACTGCAGATTTAAGCTTTAAATTAGGATTATTAACCATATTGAGGTGCGGGAAATGGAATTCAGACAGATCATACGTGAAAGGTATTCGTGCAGGAAGTTCTCGGGCACGCAGATTGCAGCCTCAGCTCTTTCTGAGATACTTGAAGCAGGAAGGCTTGCGCCTACTGCGAAGAATCTTCAGGAACAGAGGATATACGTCATACAGTCCGATGATGGACTGCATAGGATCGATGAGCTTACTCCCTGCCGCTATGGGGCCCCGACAGTCATTGCTGTTGCATTCAGAATGGATGATGTGTTCGTCTATCCTGGAGGGAAGAGGGATTCAGGTGCGGAGGATGCCGCGATAGCTGCTACCCACATGATGCTTGCTGCTGCAGATCAGGGTGTTGACAGCTGCTGGATCAATTTCTTCGATCCAGAGCATGCAAGGACTCTTCTTGGACTTCCTGAGAATGAAGAGGTCCTGATGCTGCTTGATCTCGGATACGCTGAGAGCTCTCCAGAAAGAATCATCAAGAACCGCAAAGAGCTTGCCCTGATCGTGAGCTATATGTGACAAGGGGAGGAATCATTGGAATTCATTCTTGCTTTAGTCAGGCATGGCGAGAGCGAAGCGAACGTACGCAGGATGCTCTCCGGCTGGCTGGACGTGGATCTGACTGAGCATGGAGCAGAGGAACTGGAAGAGCTCCGATCCTCAGTAAGCTATCCTGAAAGCGATATGTATTTCTCATCTCCCCTCAGAAGATGCCTCAGAACTTCCCTCATTCTTTTCCCCGATAAGGTGCCCGTCATCAGCGATGCATATAAAGAGGTCAATTTCCGCTCTCTGGAGGGATGTGTGCTGTCAGGGAAAGAGGAGATTGATGCCTATTTCAGTGCATGGGTGAGGGATGAGCCGCGCCTTGACGAGGAAACGATAAGCGATGTGATGGCCAGGGCAAAGCCTGCTTTGCTGGATACAGTAAGGCAGTGCGAGGAGAAAGGGCTCCATTCTGCTACGATAGTCATGCATTCCGGTATTATGAGGGCAGGAATCATTGCTCTCTTCGGCTTGGAGAAGAGCAGGTTCCTGGATATGTCTGTTCCAAATGGGCTGGGATACATCATTGCATTCGATGATCTTGAGCCTGTTTCATGGCGGAAACTGGAAAAAGGGACTGCTGGAGAAATATAATATCCGGAAGAAGAGGAAGAGCAGTATGTATGAATTGATCCAGGCAGCAGGGGACAGCTACTATATCGAGAGCCCTGCGAAGATCGGCCTTGTGAGAACGGAGGATGGTGATGTCTGCCTTATTGACAGCGGAAATGATAAGGATGCGGGCCGCAGGGTCAGGCAGATACTGGATGCCAATGGATGGAAGCTGAAGGCTATCTACAATACCCATTCCAATGCCGACCACATAGGAGGCAACTGCTATCTTCAGAAACAGACAGGGTGCAGGGTGTTCGCTCCAGGAATAGAGCGGTGCTTTACGGCACACACCGTCCTTGAGCCGTCTTTTCTCTATGGCGGCTATCCTCCAGCGGATCTACGGCATAAGTTCCTTATGGCAGCAGAAAGTGATGCCGAGGAGCTGACGAAGGATGTGCTTCCGGAGGGAATGGAGATCATTCCGCTCCCCGGTCACTTCTTCGATATGGTAGGTTTCCGCACTTCAGATGATGCTGTGTACCTCGCTGACTGCCTTTCCAGCAGAGAGACGCTTGATAAGTACGGAGTCACGTTCATATATGATGTTGATGCATATCTGAGGACATTGGAGATGGTGAAAGGGATGAAGGCACGCATATTCATTCCTTCCCATGCTGCCGCAGCTGAGGATGTCTCGGAACTTGCTGACTACAATATCAAGAAGGTACATGAAGCCGCGGATAGGATCTATGGTATCTGCTCCGAGCCTCTCTCTTCCGATGAGATCATAAGAAGGGTCTTCAGGGAGTATGGGCTGTCCATCAGCATGCAGCAGTATGTGCTTATCGGCAGCACTGTCAGGTCCTATCTTGCATGGATGAAGGATAATGGCAGGATCAATACAGTAGCGGATGATGGTCTTATTCTCTGGGAAAGGTCCTGAAAGGAAGCTCATATGCAGGCTTTGGGTCCCCTTCGAAAAGGACATAGCCTGTATGCACGAATCCGAGTTTCTCAAGCAGGTGCTTCATTATCGGATTCGATCTGTCTGTATCAATGCGGAGCGATAGAGCGCCTTTCTCCCTTCCTATATCAATGGCTTTTGATATGATGGAGGGAAACAGGCCCTGCCCACGGTATCTGTCAGAAAGCGCCAGGCGGTGGATGGCTATATATGGCCAGTCTGCGATCCATGCTCCGTCGATCCTGCCATATGAAACATCATGTGTGACAATGGCCATGTATCCTGCTATCTCACTGTTTACGATGATGCTGTATCCGATCCCGGTCCTGATATCCTCTTCGATAAGACTTATTGAAGGATAGCCATCTGCCCACTGCCTGTTGCCATAACTGAGCTGGAAGCTTCTCGCCTCCTCAATGATCTCCATGATTCTCTTTTCATCGCCGTGTCCGGCAAGTGCCACAGTCATGTATTGAGTATATCCCCTGGAGCAAGGAGTTCCAATGATCCCTGATTCATAGGAGAGGATATTTCCCATTGGCAGCAAAGCTTAAGGCTTTCTGGAAGGCAGAACCAATGACCTCTTATAGAAAAACCGCTCCGGTCAGGGAGCGGCATGTATCGAATCAGTCAAGGATGATCACGGCAACAAAGACAAGATCCTCATCGCATTCATTGGCAATTGAATGGGACTCTCCATCTCCTGTTATCACAACATCTCCGGGAAGGGCTTCCCTGAATCCGTCCTTTTCCTTTACCTTTCCCTTTCCTGAGACAATATAGTAGTACTCTGTCTCATTCTTATGCTCATGCTCTCCGATCGAGCATCCCTTCTTGAGAGTGAAGAGAGAGAAGAGGCGGGAGTGCTTGGCCATATCACCGCTGTCGAGGATATCCTTCCTCATCACCGTTCCATCTCCGCCTCTCATATTCTCTATGAGATTGTCCTTCATTTCCGTGCTTTTCTTGATCATTGATGTATCCTCCTTTCTGTCTCAGAATGAAAAACCGAATGCGATTGCAGTAGACATTGCATGCTTTCCAGTGCCGATCATATAGCGGTAGCCTGCTTCTGCTCCGATTGAGAAGAGCTCTGTCAGATTGAATCTGACACCTGCGATTGCGGAAGCAAACCAGTCTGCCCTGAAATCCATCCCGGCTATGCCATATGGTCCATAGCCAAGGAATGATGATGTCCTTGCATAGTTCTCGGCAGATCCTGCAGCCACTCCTATGCCTCCACCGAAGAAGATGTCGGCCAGTCCAAGATCGGCATTCAGCATGAGCTTGAGGTCAAATGAGCCAAGAACAGGACATGCTGGGATCGGTGTTATGGATATGGAGCCGCCCGCCATGCTTATGCTGTTTACGATTGTCGGCATCAGCTCTATTGTGATATCGCTGCGCAGCCCAAGGCCGGCTGTCTCTCCCAGAGGGATTATGTTCTTGAAGTCAAGGCCGATACCGAACTGCGGAAGCGGAGCACCTCTGAAGTCCATCATCAACCCGCCCTTGAGGAAGAGCGTGAACTCAAATGGGCTTTCCTCTTCACTGTCAGGAGTTTCCTCTTCTATGACAGGATTGGGAGAAACGATGTTCTCTTCAATGACTGGCAGAACGATTTCCTCTGTTTCTGCAGTTGTGTCTGCAACCTTCTCCGGTTCAGGTATGGTTACCGGAATGATGGTCTCCTGATTGCTTTCAGCTGCATTATCAGCGGAAATATAGGCAATGAGGTCATCGGCAAGGATATCAAGATCCGCTTCAGCTTCATCCAGATCCATTGCCTCCGGGAGAATGATCACGGCTGTTCCTGCTGCCGGTATGGTATATCCCATGCCCTTTTCAGAAAGGCCGTATTCATCATCTTCGTGAATGAAGAATGCCTCGGCATCGTCTGCCTTCACCCAGTCAGGGTAGGATAGGGTGACGGTTCCATCCTCCACTCTGGCAGAAAGCGTGTAGCCGAGTATATCATACTCTTTTGTGAGAGCATCACTCGCTGCTTCTGTATCTGCCGTATCGATGACTGCTTCCTCAGCCGGAGCCGCTGCCTCCTGTACCGGTGGGATTATAACGGGGGGTTCGGATACAGTCTCTTCGATGGCATGAAGCTCTTCTTCTGTTTCTGTTTCATTGCCTTCGATAGCAGGCCGTATCGGAGCAGGTTCTTCCTCTGCTATCTCCTCATTGCTTTCCGAAGCAGTGATGTTATCAGAAGACGATTCCACTGTATTCACATCCTCTGATGCAGCAGGGATCTCTATGCCTGTCTCACCTTCAGCAGGGACTGTTTCAGCTGCCTTTCTGTCAAACATCGCCGACCTGAAGTTATATGCAATCAGGCCGCCTGCGACAGCTAGTACGATTATCACACCCAAAGCAAGTATTACGCTTTTTCTCAGACTCATCTTGCTATTATTCTGCCACGGATTCAGGAAAAAGTAACCGGCTTATCCTCTGGGAATATACTGCAGGGCCGATAATATATGGAGAAAAAACCAAAAAGTACCGTTTGCAGACGGAATTGTGATAGACCTGATATAGAATAAAGGTTATAAAGGTCATGCGATATATCCCAACTGCTCTGTAGCAGGCGGGTGCATTGGTCACTATATTGTTTTAGAGGAAGTGCAATGATAGAGATTAGGCACCTTAGAAAAGTCTTCGATGACGATACGATCCCGCTGAAAGATATAGATATAACTATCAATGACGGCGATGTTATTTCGATCATCGGTCCTTCCGGTACGGGAAAATCAACTCTTCTCCGCTGTATCAACATGCTTACCGAGCCGACTTCAGGCAGCATAATCGTAGATGGCCAGGATATAACAGAGAGAGGCTGCAATCTGAATGAGATAAGAAAGAAGATGGGCATGGTCTTCCAGTCATTCAACCTCTTCGGCCACCTGACAATCATCGAGAATATAATGAATCCGCAGATAACACTGCTTGGAAGAAGCAGGCAGGAAGCATACGACAAAGCCATGTATCTCCTGCAGCAGGTCGGTCTTGCATCCAAGGTGTTCGCATACCCGGAGGAGCTTTCCGGAGGCCAGCAGCAGAGAATCGCGATTGCCAGAACGCTTGCGATGGATCCTGATATAATCCTTTTCGATGAACCGACTTCTGCTCTTGATCCATCGATGATCGGGGAAGTCCAGTCCGTAATCAAGATGCTTGCCAAGAGCGGCCGTACGATGATGATCGTCACGCATGAAATGGATTTCGCCAGGAAGATCTCGAATCGTATTCTCTTCATGTATGACGGCTATATCTATGAGGATGGCACTCCGAAGCAGATATTCGAGCATCCGCAGAAGGAGATAACGAAGAAGTTCATCCAGCGTCTGTCGTCGCTTACATATAAGATCAGCTCGATGGACTTCGATGTCGAGGCTATGAATGATGAGCTTAACGCCTATGGAGAGAAGCTTCTCATTGAGGCGGAGAGACTCAGCAAGCTCATGCTCGCTTTCGAAGAGATCTGCATAAACAACATAGCTGCGAACTCCGACGTCCCTGATATCATAGTGAAGGTCGAGTACTCCGAGAAGCTCGATATCCTCACGATGGTCATCCACTACAAAGGCGAGGTCTTCGATGTCCATTCATCGGGCAGCTCGCTCTTCCTGGATCTTCTTGCAGAGCCGACAACGGATGTCAGGCAGAGCGATACTCCCTCTGACTCGCTTGGCTATGAGCATGAGATATCAATCCGCTTCAGATGGATGGAGGAGGAGTGATGAGAAGGCTTCTTTTATTACCTGTTATGCTTTGTCTTGCCGTTTCGCTCCTGTCTGCCGCGGAATTCAGCACTATCGAAGACCTCAATGGGCATGGTATCGGTGTGCAGACCGCCGTCCTGTATGAGGAACTCATACGCGAAAGGGTGCCAGATACCACTTTCCAGTACTATACGATGCCGAATGATATGATCCTTGCCCTGAAGTCAGGGAAGATCGATGGCTATCTTATAGAAGAAGTGAGCTATGGAGTCCAGAAGAAGAACCATCCGGATCTTGCTGTGCTTGAGGAGCCTGCAGGATATATCGATGCAACATGCATAATCGGAGAGAACGAGAGGCAGGACAGGCTGCTTGCCGAGCTTAACCAGTTCATTGCCGATAGCTGGGAGAATGGTCTTCTTGACGAGCTTTATGACTATTGGATCGCCGATTTCGATCCTGTCAACGATACCTGCGATGTTACGGGATTCACTGGGGAGAACGGTACGATAGCCGTTGCCGTCGAGGGCGGGTATGAGCCTTTCTCATTCATAAGCAACGGGCATATCTCAGGCTTCGATGCCGATTTCATCTGCCGTTTCGCCAGAGCCTATGGCTATAC
This sequence comes from uncultured Spirochaetaceae bacterium, assembly GCA_944389015.1. Lineage (GTDB taxonomy): Bacteria > Spirochaetota > Spirochaetia > Sphaerochaetales > Sphaerochaetaceae > Ornithospirochaeta. The sequence continues at coordinate 6,237 of CALXKS010000055.1, read as the reverse complement.
GCCTGAGTTCTATGAGGTTCCGTTCGAGGCAATAGCCCCTGGAGTGGAGAGCGGCAAGTATGATATCGGAATGAATATCGTCGTCAGCGCAGAGAGAAATGAGACTGGAACACTCTCCGATGTTTACTATTCAACGCCTATCCGTGTCGTTATCCAGGGAGAGTCCGATGAGGTGCTTGGCTTCTTTGATTCTCTGGCTCTCAGCTTTGAGAAAACCTTCATAAGGGAATCCAGATGGGAGCTCTTCGTCCAGGGCGCAGGGCTGACGTTCCTTATCACAATCACATCGATTATCGCAGGAACTGTCCTGGGCTTCATTGTCTACATGCTCTGCAGGAAAGGAAGCAGGATCGCAAACGGTATCACGAATTTCTTCCTCTGGCTGATCCATGGCATGCCGACAGTCCTTCTGCTGATGATCCTTTACTACATTGTATTCGGATCCTCAGAGCTCAGTGGGACATGGGTATCTGTAGTGGGTTTCTCGCTGATGTTCGCCTGTGCGATGATCGATATGCTCCGGGTCGGCTGCAATGCGATCGGAAGGGGGCAGTTCGAAGCTTCGAGGGCCCTTGGATACTCCGAGCGCCAGAGTTTCTTCAGAATCATATTGCCTCAGGCCGCACAGCACTTCCTTCCGATATACCGCAATGAGGTTGTCACACTGATCAAAGAGACCTCCGTTGTCGGATACATCGCTGTGCTTGATCTGACGAAGATAAGCGACCTTGTCAGGAGCAGGACATACGAGGCTTTCTTCCCGCTTATCGTTACTGCGATCATGTACTTCGTTCTCTCGGCAGTGCTTACGAAGATCGTAACGCTTGTAGAGCATGCAATCGATCCGAGAAGGCGCAAGAAGGATAAGATCCTGAGAGGGATAAAGGAAGAGGAATGATTCCATTGCCCGGCAATGCCGGGTTTATTCTTTCCCTTCTTGTCTTATAATCGATGCATGGTCATCAGAAATACAGAGACGCGCAGTATACTTGTCAAGTCCAGTCTTCCCGTATGCGAATTCTCGGCTAATCCATATACCGGATGCACGCATGGATGCATGTACTGCTATGCTTCATTCATGAAACGGTTCACAGGGCATACCGAGCCATGTGGAGAGTTCCTCGATGTCAAGGAGTGGAAGCCGATAGGGAATCCTGAGAAGTACAGAGGCAGGGAGATATTCATAGGCTCTGTGACCGATCCATACAATCCACAGGAGGAGCAGTTCGGGAGGACGCGGAAGCTCCTTGAGGAATTGAAGGGAAGCGGGGCCCGGATCAGCATCGCAACCAAGTCCGATCTTGTGCTGCGTGATATGGATCTCATCAGGACTTTCCCTGATGCGCGTGTCTCCTGGTCTGTGAATACACTTGATGAGTCTTTCAGGAGCGATATGGACAGGGCTGTCCCGATTGGAAGACGGCTGAAGGCAATGAGACTCTTCCATGATGCAGGCATACGGACAACCTGCTTCATCTCACCGATATTCCCGGGAATAACCGATGTTAAGGCAATCATCGCAGAGGCTGGATCGTACTGCAACCTCATCTGGCTTGAGAATCTCAATCTCCGGGGCTCATTCAAAGGCCCGGTGCTGAAGTACATAAAGGAGAAGCATGCAGGACTCCTGCCGCTTTACGAGGAGATATACAATCATGGCGATATGGGATACTGGGAATCCCTGGATGAGGAGATGCGGGATTTCGCCCTTGGATGCGGGATGGAATATACTGTGAATGATGACAGCATGCGCCGTCCTTTCGAAGCAAAGCCATTGATTGTGAATTATTTCTACCATGAGAGGATCAGGAAGGTGCGATGATAAGCTCAGATAAGCTTTATGCGATGCTTCTGGAAGAGTATGGCACACCGCCATGGTGGTCGGATGATCCATTCACTGTTGTATTCCAATCCGTCCTTGTCCAGAATACATCATGGCGCAATGTCGTGAAGACAACAGAAGCGATGGGGGCTGTTCCTGCTCCTGAGGAGATCATCGCCATGGATTTGGAAGCTCTTGAGGATCTTATACGTCCCTGCGGATTCTTCCATTCAAAGGCAATGACGATCAAGTCCCTTGCCGCTTGGTGGGAAAAGCACGAGAACTCAGACAGTGTCCCTTCCATCAAGCTCCGTTCCAGCCTTCTGTCAATCCGCGGGGTGGGCGAGGAGACAGCTGATGTGATTCTTCTGTATGCGCTTCATCGGCCAGCATTCGTTGTCGATGCCTATACTCGCAGGCTTCTTTCCCGTATCGGCTGTTCTTTCCGTTCCGATAATGATATAAGAGGATACATCAATAAGGGACTGCCTCTGGATGCTCTGGTATATGGACAGTTCCACTGGCTTGTACTCCAGCACTGCATCGCGATCTGCAGGAAGAAAGCAGAGTGTTCCTCCTGTTGTCTCTGCAGTGTATGCGGCACTGGCCTGAAATCCATGTGTCTGTGAATTTGGTCTTTATTGAGGACAGACTATTGCCAAGGAATATCGATTCTGCTATTATACCAAACGCATGTCGCATTCAGGGCGTGATTTGCCTCTGTAGCTCAGTCGGTAGAGCACAACCATGGTAAGGTTGGGGTCAGCGGTTCAAATCCGCTCGGAGGCTTTTAGAATTTTTGAGGAGTATATATAGATGGCTAGCTCAAAGAAGAAAGGACCAGTAGAGAAGATTGCTCTTCAGTGCACGGAGTGCAAGCAGAAGAACTATACGACGGAGAAGAACCGCCGCAATACTCCGGGTAAGCTTGAGCTTATGAAGTATTGCCCGTTCGAGCACAAGCACACGCTGCATCGCGAGACAAAGATAAAATAAGAGGGAAATTCTCCAGGGTGCGAGCAGGTCAGTAGCTCCAACGGCTAGAGCACTGGTCTCCAAAACCGGGTGTTGTAGGTTCGAATCCTACCTGGCCTGCTGGCACTCTGGATTTCTCTGAGGAACAGTCAATGAAGAAAATCGGAAGATATTTCAAGGAATGCTGGCTTGAGATGAAGAAGGTTTCCTGGCCTTCTAAGCAGGTTGTTATCCATTCGACCTGGATTGTTATCATTTCGACCATCGCTTTTGCAGTAGTGCTTGGTCTTGTTGATACGCTTCTCGGGCTTGGGCTTGACCTTATTTTCTAGGTGGTAAGATGGCAAGAGGCTGGTACGTAGTACATACATACACAGGATACGAGCAGAAGATAGAGAGAATCATCAATAAGCTTCGCGCTTCCGATGGTGAGTTTGCTGCATACTGCACTGGTGTCAGTGTACCAATGGAGCAGGTTCCGGTAATCAACGACAAGGGCGAGAAGAAGATGGAGATGAAGAAGGTCATCCCAGGATATATTCTCGTCGAGCTCGATCTTCCAGAGAATACATGGCGTACTGTTACAGCCAAGATTGCCAGGATCCAGGGAGTGACTGGCTTCCTTACCGCAGACAAGACAGGAAAGAATCCTCCAAAGCCGCTTACTGCACGTGAGCATAGCGATATTCTCCGCCGTACAGGTGAGATGCCTGAGGAGAAGGTGTTCCGTCCGAAGCAGGATTTCGAGAAGGGAGAGGAGGTCAAGGTCATCTCCGGTCCGTTCGCGTCATTCAACGGAACTATTGATGAGGTCGATAATGCAAAGGGAAGGCTTCGCCTCTCTGTGCAGATCTTCGGCCGCTCGACACCTGTTGAGGTTGATTTCTCTCAGGTTGAGAAGGTCCTGGTATAAGTCCAGGGCCATTGGTTTTTTACATTAATTTGAAATCTCCCCTGCATGCAGGGTGGGAGCTCTTCGTTGAAGAGCGTTAATACCAGCGCGGAGCCCAGCGTTATCGGTCAGCTCAGACCAGGCTCCAGAGCGTAAGGAGACTAAAATGGCAAAGAAGAAGGTTACTGCGGTAATCAAGCTGCAGTGTCCTGCCCAGAAGGCTACGCCGGCACCACCGATCGGTCCAGCACTTGGCCCTCATGGTGTCAGTGCCCCACAGTTCGTCCAGCAGTTCAATGACAAGACAAAGGGTTATGAACCTGGACTCATCCTTCCTGTTATCATCACAGTCTATCAGGATAAGAGCTTCTCTTTCATCCTCAAGACTCCTCCAGCAGCAGTGCTCATCAAGAAGGCTCTTGGCCTTCAGACAGCATCCGGCACACCGAATAAGGCAAAGGTCGGCACGCTTACTGATGCACAGCTTACGGAAATCGCCAAGACCAAGTTTGAGGATCTCAATGCAAACGATATGGATGCAGCAAAGAGAATCATAGCTGGCACAGCCCGCTCCATGGGTGTAGAGGTGGAGAAGTAAGATGAAAAGAGGAAAGAAATATCAGGAAGCTGTAAAGAAGATCGACAGAACAAAGCTCTATACGCTTCAGGAAGCGGCAGAGCTTGTGAAGAGCTGCGCTTATGCGAAGTTCACGGAGACTGTCGAGCTTTCAGTGACGCTCACTCTCAAGAAGAGCCAGTCTGTCAGAGATACCGTTGTTCTTCCTAACCAGTTCATGGCCCAGAAGAGAGTTCTCGTCTTCGCAAAGGGCGACAAGGCAGAGGAGGCAAAGGCTGCTGGTGCTGCATATGTCGGCGATACAGATCTCATCGAGAAGATCAGGGGTGGCTGGATGGATTTCGATGTCGCAGTCGCAACTCCGGATATGATGAAGGATGTAGGTAGGCTTGGTCCTATCCTCGGAAGAAGAGGCCTCATGCCGAACCCGAAGACACATACTGTCACAAATGATATCAAGGAAGCACTCGCAGAGCTCAATAAGGGCCGTGTGGAGTTCCGCTCCGACAAGACAGGTGTTGTCCATCTTGCAGTTGGCAAGGTAAACATGGATGCCGCTGCCATCGCAGAGAACGCACAGGTTGCTATTGATGAGATCGTGAGGAAGAAGCCATCGGATGCAAAGGGTGACTTCGTGGTTTCCATCGCACTTTCATCGACAATGGGTCCTGGCGTACACGTCAATGCTAAGGATGCATCCGCATCTGCAGCTGTATAAGGAGGGAAGGCATGGATAATTACAAGACACGCATTACTCCTGCTAAGGAAGATGCAGTAAAGGCACTCAAGGATGAGTTTGCTGGATACGATTCATTCATCTTCACCGATTACAGAGGCATGACTGTTGAGCAGATCACCGATATCAGGAAGAGCCTGAGGAAGGAAGAGGCTGCTTACCGCGTTGTCAAGAACCGCTATGCCAAGATTGCTCTCAACGATCTTGGAAAGACCGGTGCTGATGATGAGATGAAGGGACCGACAGCTGTTGCTCTCATCAAGGGTGACACAGCCAATTCGGTTGCGAAGATTCTCTTCAATGCAAACAAGGATGGCGTGACAATCACAGTCAAAGGCGCACTCGTTGATGGTGAGCTGATGAATGCTGATCAGATTGAGGCTCTCTCGAAGCTCCCGACCAAGCTCGAGCTCATCGCATCCCTCATGGGTACGATGAAGGCACCTGTACAGAAGCTTGCTGCTACTCTTCTCGCATATGTCGAGTCGAAGGGTGGTGCTTCTGCTGAAGCTAACTGATACGGTCATAGTCTTCACGTAACCTGCTAGACCGTTAAAAACATCGAATAAGGAGAAGGTAATATGGCTACAAAAGAGGAAATCATTGAGTCAATCGCATCGATGAGCGTTATGGACGTTGCTGACCTCATCAAGATGATGGAGGAGAAGTTCGGCGTTGTCGCAGCTGCTGCTGTTGCTGCAGGTCCTGCTGCTGGTGCTGGTGAGGCTGCTGCTGCAGAAGAGGAGCAGACAGAGTTCACAGTTGTTCTCAAGAGCGTTGATGCTGCAAAGAAGATCGCTTGCATCAAGGAAGTCAGAGCTGTAACAGGTCTTGGCCTCAAGGAAGCAAAGGATCTCTGCGAGAACGGCGGAACACTCAAGGAAGGCGTCAGCAAGGAGGAGGCTGCTTCTATGAAGGAGAAGCTTACTGCTGCAGGATGCGAAATCGAGGTAAAGTAATAAGGCTTTCAGCCGCTATTCATCCTGGGCTCCATGCCCAGGCTATGCCATCGGAGCCCCCGATGGCATAGGTGTCTAAAGAGATTCAGGAAAAAACCAAGTACTTCGGTGCTTTTTGGAGGTACAGCGATGGCCAGCAAGGGCAAAGGCATAAAGAGAGTAGACATCGGTTCTGAGCTCCCGGAAGTCTGCGAACTTCCCAATCTTATCGGAATCCAGACCGAGTCATTCAGAAATTTCCTGCAGCTTGATAAGCTGGAGAAGGGCCAGGCTCCC
>CALXKS010000054.1 GCA_944389015.1 uncultured Spirochaetaceae bacterium | reverse complement strand
CATGAGGGGAAATGAGAATATATAAGAGCTTCTTCCGATTTGAAAAATGCCGGAAAGCCTGTAAATACAGGCTATACCGGCTTATGAGAACTTATAAAGAGATAGTCAAAAACTATATTTTGATTTTATCAAAATAAAACTTCAATTAGCAATATAGAAGAGAGGTGCAGAGGATAGTAAGCGTAGAAAACTAATCCTGGAATCATACATTTCCCTTGTCCTTCCACTTTGATTCGTAGAGCATAGATAAGCATAGAAGCCAGAAATATTGATATCGTCCCTGCAATATACTCAACTTGTGTTCCAGCATAGAGAATTGCTCTGAGTATGAAATAGGCAGTGGGAATCAGGATGAGTGAGAACTGTTCTTTCTGCTTCTTCTGAAGTAAGTAGAAGATGATTGTGAACACTGGAGCGATGATACTCCAGTCACAGATCAGTGATATTGGGAAGAACAATGCTAGAGCGGTAAGTGCAATCAGTAGTCCTTTACTATCAAAGAGATAGATTATAGTTAAACTTGCTAACAAAGTAAAAAGGACGTTCAGTTGCAATCCGAACAACAAATAGAAAGGGATTTCAGATATTGCAGCCCAGAGGAGCAATCTTGCAGCATACTTCTGAATGGATCTGGTATAACGCAGCCCCTGGGTAATGAAGAAGCACATTATCACAATCGTGAAGTTGCCGAAGAACTGACAGATGCTGTACAGGTCATTTCCTTCATTCAGGAAGACTGTTGAAGCGTGATCTGCTGTCATGGCGATGATTGCAAGAATCTTCAGGAAGTCTCTTGCTGTGTTGTATTGTGATGTGTCTCCATTCATACGTAGTAATCACCATAGACGGCCACACAGCTGTCCCAGTAATCCTCCCCATAGTACCTGATGATTCTCTTCTTGATATATCTGCACCTGCTTCTTGTTCCAGGATGGACATCCAGGAATCCGGATATGAGCGCTCTGAGAGAGAATCCTCCTGTGTACTTTGAGAGGAAGAGATAATTACCGAATCCGTAGCCTAAATCCACGCCGAACATATCAGCACTGCGTTCTGCCCATTTGCCATCAATCCAGTAGAAGATCAGGTTGATGAGATTGAAGATTATCCCAGTGATTCCACCGAAGAGAGAAAGCAGAAGCCCGTAGAGTCCGGCTGCTATTCCCAGGAAAGGAACATGAGAAAGAATCCTTGCTATGAACGTGACAATCATCAACGGGAATGTGACTGTATTGATAGCTACATTGCAGATCAGCGAAGCATCTGTGTCATAGTGATAGTAATGGCCGAGCTCATGAGCTATCACACCTTGTGCTACTTCTATTCCTTCATCAAACACATCAAGAGCAATCACTATATTCCGTCCGGATGAGTATGCATTCTCGCTGAATGTATCAGTGGCGTAAAAACGAGGACGTGGAAGAAATAGCTTCCTGATTGGATTGACTCTTCTCATGACATCGTTGATTCCAAGTTCTTCCATGTCATCTCTGTCGAGTCTCTGTCCTTCTCGTACAGAGGCTCCATAGAAGATTACAGTGGCAAGATAACAGGCTATCATGACGATGATGACTGCATATACTCTCATTGCTAAATCGAGCCCTAGTGGATATAACCAGCAGAACATAGGACTGTATATGAAGAAAGATGCATATTCGTTCCAGATAGGCAGTGTTGTGATATTCATAGCATAGAAGAGAATCAGATAGAGCCAGTACGAGGCAAGTGAAAGCATGACAATCGATTTGATTCTGAGGAATGCCAAGATCTTACCTCTGAAGATGAGCTTCCACACACAGACTATCAGAACAAGCAACTCTATACTCCTTGCAACTGGCTGAATGTAAAAGCCTTCTATGAAGCTTGAAACAACAAGGGAGAATATCTCCTTATTGAAGATGAGTCCGATGATAAGCCGGAAGCACATGTATGATTCATTGTGAAGGCTTGGCCAGGCTGTGAAGACAACGATAAGCAGAAGAATCAGAAAGCATAAATTCCTTATCTTTGATAAAAGTCCCAGTAGGCTGAAACGCTTCTTCGGCATTTCATCATACGTGTCTTCAGTCTCGATTCTATTGTAATAATTGCTGCTCATCTGGTTTTCTCCACGGTGTATAATCGGGGATTTTCTTGAAGATATTGTCCTTAATAATATTATCATACAAAACACTTAAAAAGAAAAGACTTTATATGTATAAAATATTTAATTCGTTGATACGTCATGAATTTTATATCATAAGATATTTATACGTCTAAACTTATTTATACTTTTATAGTCTTGACTGTTAAAGTTTCATGACACATTATAAATACAAAGGAGGAATTCTATGATCACAATCGCTCTAATCAATCAGAAAGGTGGAGTCGGCAAGACTACAAGTGCAGTCGAGATAGCATCCCGGTTTGCAAAGGCAGGAAAGAAAACACTTTCCATCGATGCCGATCCACAGGCCAACATGACTTACATCTATGGTATCAATCCCGACAAGGAAGGGCAGTATACTCTGAAGGATGTCTTTTCCAAGACTGTTTCTCTTCAGGATGCAGTAATCAGAACATCGGAAGGAGTAGATCTTGTTCCAAACAACATTCTCATGAGCAATGCGGACAGGATGTTTATAGGCGTTAACTCGATGCAGCTTCTGAAGAACGCATTGAAGGATGTTTCATCGCTTTATGACATATGTATCATAGATTCACCTCCGACTCTTGGAATCATCAACTGGAATGTTCTTATTGCATCTGATTCTGTTATTGTTCCTGTCAATGCAAATGCTTTGTCCATTCAAGGGCTCAGGTCTCTGTCGGAGACAATCAACGAAGTGAAAGAGTCGGCAAATCCAGAGCTGAGGATTCTTGGACTTCTAGTCACACGCTATAATCCACGTACAAGGCTTAGCAAGGAAGCGATACCGGATCTTGAGATGATCTCTTCAATGTTCCTCAATACCAAGGTCTTTGAATCAAAGATCAGGCAGAGCGTTGCGATTGAAGATGCCCAGGCGAACAGGAATAGCACGGTCAGAGGTAAGAAGAGTCCGATAGCAAAAGACTATGATGCACTCTTTGAAGAGATACTGAAGGAGATTTGAATATGAGCAGATTGATGGATGCATGGAATACTGAGATAGAGGAGAAGAAAGGGCCAAAGGCTGCTGAACCTCAGAAGACACCTTCAGTTACGGAAGTCCCGGCTGTGGAAACTGCCGTGAAAAAGAAGATGGGAAGACCAAGTGCCACGCTCGACAGGACGAAGATAATAAAGAATGTCACGGTCAAGATGACAGCCAATGATTTCATATATTGCAATATGCTTTCAAAGGAGATGAATGAGCAGGGCTTGTGTGGAGGTGATGTATCCAGTCTCATCGCATATCTGATAAAGCAGAGCAGGGCACTGAACCCTGAATTATCAGATGCGGCAGAGGCGATTTACAGACTTCAGACAACAAGACATAGAAAATAATTTAGTAGTATAGACTTTAGATGTATAAATTGAATAACTTATTATAATTAAATGTAATAGAATATATATACGGCTAAAGTCTAAATAGCTAATAACATTATTTAATTCTTGAGAGCAAAACCTGGAATAGCATTTTGCGTTACTGTTCTATTGCTCCAGCATTAAGCAGAAAGTCAAAAAGGTTGATTATTAGAATTCCGTCTTCTGTGCGCCTTGGTTTTATTCTGTCCCTTGTAATCACAATCTTCCTGAATGAATCTCTGATCAGGGAAAGGGATCTTATTTCCTGTTCCAGCTTCCCTTCATCAAGCAGAGACAGTGCAGACTGTATGTAGTATCGCTTGCCAGCAAGATTTGCAATGAAATCCACTTCATATTGTCTGTTTTTGTATTTGCCATCATCGGTCTTATCCCTATGCTCTATAATCCCGACATCAACAAGATATCCTCTTGCCTTGAGTTCATTGTAGATGATGTTCTCCATGATATGAGTTTCTTCAACCTGTCTGAAGTTGATTCTGGAGTTTCTGACACCGATATCTGAGAAATAGAACTTATAAGGTGATTCGATGTAATCCTTCCCTTTGATGTCATATCGCTGGACACGTTCGACCATGTAAGCTTCCTCAATGAATCTGAGATAGTTGGAAATGGTCTTGTCCGTCATTCCTTTCTGTCCTTTGCTTTTGAATGTATTGGCGATTTTCAATGGATTAGTCAGGCTACCCGTTGCAGAGGACAGGAGATCAAGCACGCTACTTATGCCTTTATCATCCTTGAGTTTGTTTCTTTCCACAATGTCCTTGATGTAGATTGTCTTTGTGACATATTCAAGGAAAGACACCTTTTGCTCATCATCCATTCCTTCTGCATAGATTGAAGGAAGTCCTCCATAATTGAAGTAATCATCCCAGGCTTCATCATCCGAATTGTAAAGTGGTCTGATCTCACTGAATGAAAGCGGTCTTACCCTGACTTCATCGCCTCTGCCTCTGAATTCAGTGATTATATCTGAGGAAAGGAATCTAGAGTTGCTGCCGGTAACATAGACATCAACATTCGATTTATGAAGAAGTCCGTTGATGACCATCTCGAAACCTTCGACATTCTGTATCTCATCAAGGAATACATAGTATGGTTTATCATCTTTGATTCTTGAGCGTATTTCCAATCCCAGAGCATGCCTGTCCAGGAGATGCTCGTTCTCATCATCGTCAAGAGCAAAAGCAATGATGTGGTCTTCATCAACACCACAGGAGAGAAGGTGGTTCCGGAACAAGGTGAACAGAAGGTAGCTTTTCCCGCATCTTCTTATTCCCGTAATGACCTTTGCTCTGCCATTGCCCATCCTTTTCACAATACGCTGAAGATATGTGTCTCTTTTTATCTCAGTCATCTTATACTCCGAAAAAAGTGTAAATTGTCGCGATATTCGTATTAATCATAGGAATTCCATCTTTGATGAGTCAATAGCTGTTCCGGAAAAAGTGTAAAATGTCAGAATATTCGGAGTCTCAATGTTCATGGAACGAGAATCACGCCTTATTCAATATATCATAAGAAATATCCGAATGCATGTCATGAGTTATGACGTCGTCATTGCTAGCTAAAAAACTTGTACTGGGAATTGCCTAAATGGATTTACACTTTAGACATCTAGAATAATAATTACTTGCATGATAAATGCTTAATACTTAAGACTTATAAAGTTTAAAATTATTTTTATCAATCTTGGATGCAGGTCTAAAAATTTTTCTGAAGTTGAAGTATTCCTTTATGCTGCAATCGTAAGAAGCATGCATTATTTTCATAGCCCTGAAGGTATGGTTAATCCATAACAGCGCATTTTGAAGCCCTATATCCCGAGCTGACCAGGAAGCATTAACTATCATAGCGCAAAAATGGCCCTGAAAACGCTTCATCTTGCATAAAACATGAAATTACACCACAATTGATTTAGAATGCGTTCTCGGCAATCCTCGTGCGTCTGAAGGCATGATTTGAAAAGAACTCAGCCACATACAATCGGAAACGCATTCACGGACACCTTGTCCGGTGTCCTCAAAAGACCGTAAGTGACCGCAAAAAGTCCTCAACTGCACGAAACATCTGGTGTTGCTTGACTGCCGTAATTCCTTGCTGTAAAGTGATTTTGGAACACAATCCGTTTCATGGAGTTTTATCGTCGTACCTGGAGGCGGCACTCAGAAGGCTCCCGCGAGGGAGCTTTTGTTTTCAAGGTAATAGCCTTCATCTCTTTCGGTTCTTTCTGCATGAAGGCAAAGAACTTTCCTAAGAGCAGGCTTTATGCTATATTATAGTCAGGTCGGACACAAAGCCGAACAGGGGCGAGTTCCCCGCCGTAGAGCCAGAGGTAGACCTCTGGCAATTTCTTTGTAAGGGGATTGTCTTGTCTGTTCTGTCTATCCATATCGATGAAAGCGGCAATCTGAACCTTTCCAACAGACAAAATCCTGAATATTGTCTTACTATGGTTTTCCATGATCAGGATGATGATATCTCTTCTGAGATTGCTTTCCTTGATGCAAAATTGCTATCAATGAATTGCAATGCCGCATTTATACATACAACTCCGTTGATAAGACAGGATAAACCATTTGAGAATATGTTCCGTGAAGAACGGAAAAGCATATTTCGTGTATTCGCCAGATTTGCAGAACAGCTTCCAATTTCTTACACAGCATTCACAGCGAAAAAGTCGTTCTATCAGGATGGCAAACAATTGGAAGATGCTTTTGAACACCAGATAAGAAGCTTTATTGAGGACAAACTTGAATATTTTCAGAGCTTTGAAAGAATCACCATATATTATGATTGCGGACAAGCCGCTATAAGCAAAATCCTCAGGAATACGTTTGGGAAGATATTCGGAGACAGAATGGATTTTCGTACAGCCTACCAGAAGGATTACAAGCTTTTGCAGGTTGCTGATTATATCTGCACTCTCGAACAGTCCAAGATCAGATGGGATAATGACAGTCCAACCAAGTCGGAGAAAGTGTTCTTTCTCTCTAGGCAGAAGTTCATGCAGAATTACTACAAGAAGATGAGCAGGAAACATATCTGATAACTATTCATGAGGACTGAAATCCTTGTGTCCCTGATTCGATTCCTGGAGGCGGCACTCAGAAGGCTCCAACGAGGGAGCTTTCTTCGTCTATAAGGATTCCATGTAAGGGTGGTGTGGGAACAGATGAGATCCATATCTATTCCGTAAATACGGTAAAAATGACTGTAAATCCGGAGTATTGATATGCTAACTGGCAAAAAACAGGGTTCTATACAGAAAGGCTGCTCAATTGCTTCTGAACTCTGACGGATGTTCCTGTATGTAGGTCCGCAGTGCATTGTTCATTGCGCTCTGATACCCTTTGCCAAGAGATCTGTATGTTTCAAGCACATCCTTGTCGATCCTGATGCTTATGGCTTCTTTGACAGGCCTTACTCTGAACCATTCCGGATGTGCGTCCTTTGTGTCACTGTATGTAGAAGCATCGACGGCCCTTTTCTGCACAGTATTTTCGGATTTCATCTGCAGTGCTTTCTTCTTTTTCTTCTTCTTTTTGCCTTCATCTGCGGAATTTTTCACTTATATGCCTCCTTTTCAGGTCTACAATTTCTATGAAAAGTCCTGATGAATGGTTTGTCAATAATAAAATGTATATACATTATTCTATCTTCACCATCAGTTTAGTGACATGCTCTGTTTCTTCTCTTGCCACAATCGGGGAGATTGACAGTTCTTCATAGATGTCACCGGAAGGGTGCAGATTGCTGTTATCAAGTGCTGCAAGGAAACACTTGTAGAATGATGAAAGGTTATCAAGGGAACCGGAGAAGAACATTGAAGCATATCGGCCTCCGGGGATGGCTTTATCGGAAGGACGGGCATAGGTTGCATAGACTTCTCTGCATATTCCCCCAAGATACTCTCGAGCTTCTTCGAGACGTACGATGCTCCCTATTGTGATTATCGCTTTGCAGTCCGCTTCTGCCATCAATGTGCTGTAAGCATCCTGCCAGCAGTCATCATCGGTCATCATGCCCTCGGTATTCCTGATCGGAACGGTTATTATCGGAGTTTTCTTCAGCGCCGAAACATACAGCCGTTCCTTTTCCGATTCCATCGCTTCTTTTATCGATGACTTTATCGAGCCGACGATAGCCAGAAGGGCTCGGCATTCCTCTATCTTCTTTCTGATACTGTCCTCCTCGTTCTGGAGGAGAGAAAGAAATGACGGCGCATTCATATCACCTACAACATCCTTTATGGCCGAAAGCGGTATCCCGAGATCTTTCAGCGTGAGAATCGTATCGAGTTCGTTGAGCTGTGTAGCTGAGTAGCAGCGGTATCCATTGCTTTTACGCTTGACAGGTGAGAATAATCCGATCTTGTCATAGAAAAGCAGAGTATCCTTCCTGATTGAGAAGAATGATGCCAGCTGATGCGGAGTATAGTAGATTGTATCATCGATCTTCATAGTTCAATTATACCGCTTGACTATGGAGTTAACTCAATAGTTTTGAATATGGTTATCATGAGTTCAGTACAGACATTATTCCTGGAAACGAAGCCCTCTGCTCTTTTCTTCAGGGCTGCGGTTCCAGGTGCTATCGGAATGATAGCATCGAACATCTATTTCTCATTTGAGATGCTTCTCGTCGGCCGTTTCCTTGGACAGACGGCATTTGCGGGAGGCAATCTGGCTATGCCGCTGCTCCTTATTGCATATGCTGTTGCCGATATGATCGCTGTCGGTTCTTCGATTGTCATCTCCCTGAAGCTCGGGGAGGGGAAGAAGGATGAGGCTGACAGGATATTCACGATTGCAGTATTTGCAGCATCGATTCTTGCTACTTCAGCGGCAGTTCTTCTGACTGTTATAGGTCCTTGGTTCTTCCGCCTTATGGGAGCTGATGAAGCCCTTATGAGGGAAGCCATCATATATCTGGGTGTATACACGCTGTTCATGCCCCTTTCATGTCTTGTCTTTGTTTTCGACAACTACCTGAAGATCTGCGGCAGGGTACGGTTCTCGATGGTTATGAACATTGTTCTTGCTGTTCTCAGCTTATCGTTTGAACTTGTATTCCTGTGCATCCTGAGGAAGGGAATCGGGTTCGCGGCTCTTGGGACGAGCCTTGGCATGTCCATAACCTGCATAATCTGCATGATGCCTTTCATCAGAGGAAAGATGGCTCTGCGCTTTATGCGTGTCAGACCATCATTGCTCTTTCTGAAGGAGATCTTCACACAGGGCCTGCCTAGCTTCCTGAACAATATGTCGGGAAGGATAACTTCGATACTCATGAATACACTTCTTCTGCATCTTGGCGGAGGAATCGCTGTCTCAATTTATGGCGTATTCATGAATATAGATAGCATAATCGTGCCAGGCATGTATGGTGTCTTCGATTCGCTCCAGCCTGCGATAGGATATAACTGGGGGGCAGAACGCAGAGCAAGGGCCGCGGCAATTGCACGCTATTGTGTCATCGCGCTTGCTATCATATGTCTGGTGTTCACCATCATAATAGAGCTTTTCCCCGGCCAGCTTTTCTCTCTTTTCCTGGAGAGCGGCATAGATGAGATGAATCTTGCTGCGCACGCTATAAGCATTATGGGACTGACATATCTTGTCAGGTGGATCAGCTATTCGTGCCAGTCGTTCTCCTCTGCGATAGGCAATAACAGGGAAGCTACGGTTCTCTCGCTATGCAGTGCCCTTATTTTCCCGCTTATGATGATGTTCCTTCTGCGGAATACAGGTCTTGAAGGGCTTTGGTATGTAATGCCATCCTCGGCGCTGCTGACATCGGCTGTATCGGCTGTGATCTACTTTGCTCAGATCAGAAGGATTGTGAAAGGTTGAGTATCATCGGTGATGAGCTTGGCAAG
Organism: uncultured Spirochaetaceae bacterium; assembly: GCA_944389015.1. Lineage (GTDB taxonomy): Bacteria > Spirochaetota > Spirochaetia > Sphaerochaetales > Sphaerochaetaceae > Ornithospirochaeta. The sequence continues at coordinate 82,392 of CALXKS010000054.1, read as the reverse complement.
TGGCATTATGAATCCATCAAAGAGGGAATCCATGCTGCGATGTTCCTCATTATCGTGCGAGGGGCAATCTATTGGTTAGCCTGCGGAAGCGAGAAGCTTGCAGTGTCGATGCCTTCAAGCTTCAGAAGCTGTATCTTCCTGTCAATTCCTCCTGCATAGCCTGTGAGATTCCATCCTGCTCCTATGACACGGTGGCATGGTACGATGATTGATATAGTATTATGTCCCACCGCACCGCCGACGGCCCTGGCTGAAACATTTCCCATGCAATGCTTTTCTGAAATAGCTGATGCGATCTCACCATAAGTAATTGTCCGGCCGTATGGTATGGAGAGCATCGCATCCGTTACTTTCCTGAAGAAATCCGAGCCTGTGATATGGAGAGGTATCTTCAGCTGCGGCTCTTTCCCTGCAAAGTATATATCGAGCCAGGATCTTGCTTGATTGAAGACCGGCAGGTCTTTTTCTTCTGCAGCCTCATCAAGCCCTCTTGCAAAATAGTGCTGTCCTTCAAACCAGAGCCCTGTCAGTCCGATGTCATCTGCCGCAAGCAGGATAGATCCCAGTGGTGATCCATAGTGTGATATATACTGCATATCCATATGATAACCGGTTGATCTCCGATGACAAAGCATGTCATCTGAATTCCTTCATTATCTGTAGGCGGAAGAGGATTGCTGCTATGACAGCCGTAATAATATCCGCAGCCGCCTGTGAGAGTATTATTCCAGTGTATCCTGCAACACGGCAGAGAATGGCAAGAACAATGAAGAATATGATACCTTGCCTGCTTATTGAAAGAATGAAGGATCCCAGAGCCTTCCCTGCAGACTGGAAGATGATCATCAGAAGAAGGATGAGGCCTACCAGAGGCATTGTCACAACCTGAAGCCTGAGCATCAAAGATCCTTCAGCAATCATGCCGCTGTCATCAACGAAGACTTTCATAAGCGATGATGAGAAGATGATTATGGAGACTGTGAGGAGGCATGCTGCTGCAAGGATGAATAGAAGCGTGAAGCGGAGCAGGGCTCTCAGTTTCTTCCTGTCACCGCTTCCGAAATAATATCCGAAGAGAGGCTGGGCTCCGAAAGCAAATCCTGTGAGTATGAGGAGGGCAATCATGCTTACTTTGAGGACTATTCCCATCGCAGCGATCTTATCATTGCCGTATGGCAGGAGGTATTGATTGGTCATGATGGCAGTGAAGCTCTGCATTACGTTGGCCAATGCCGCAGGGATTCCTATCTTTATTATCTGCAGAATGCTTGAAGGGGCTATTGATGCTTTTGCAGGTGATGCTGAAAGGACTCTGCTTTTCCTGATTACGATTATGAGAAAATATATGTCTGAGACAGCATAACCTACGACTGTTGCGATTGCAGCACCCGCAGCTCCGTATCCGAATGTGGATATAAGCAGAGGATCAAGGATGATATTCACCAATGCGCCAGAGATGGTTCCGGTCATCGATTCCTTTGCCATGCCCTCTGAGCGTAGGAGGTTCGAATGTATGAATGATAGCATTACAAATGGTGTTCCGATTATAAGCGGAGTGTAATAATCGGAGGCATAATCGAGCGTCATGCTGTCAGAGCCAAGCAGATTGAGGAAGAATCCGCGGAAGATTAGCATTGTTGCTCCTGTGAGTATTCCAGCCAGTATTGCCGCATAAAAGCAGAAGGAGCTGGCACGCTTCGAAGCCTCGGTATCATTCTGCCCGATCAATCTCGATATCAGAGAGCTTCCTCCCTGGCCGAATATGTTTCCTATTGCCATGAGAAATGTGAAGACAGGGGCGCATAGCGAGACTCCTGCAATCAGTTCCGTGTTGCCGGTCTGAGCAACAAAGAATGTATCTGCAAGATTGTATATAAGCGTCACTGCCATGCTCAGCACAAGCGGCAATGATAATCTGAGATAGACTTTAGGGGTATTCTCATCCAGAAAGATATTGCTCTGATCCATTATCGACTCCAGAGGAATGCTTAGCTTATTTTCTGTTACTTTTCTGTGCCATATGGCACAATTGCTGTATGGAAGAGATATATGATTCCTCGATCGTAGAAGAGTGGCTTGCCGGAAGCGGTATCAGAGATCGCTTCGATACTGAGGAAATGCAGTTTTCCGTACGCAGGTATTCAAAGGGTGAGATCATTGCTTCCCCGGACCGGCCTGTCAGAGGTCTGATGTTCATCGCAGAAGGAAGCGGTGGAATATATGGTATAAGAAAGGATGGGTCTCTGAACCCTGTATCATTGGTTTCATCTCCAGGTATCATAGGGGATTTTGAGTTTCTTGAAGCCGGGATGACACCATTCTATATGGAGGCGATGACTGGAATGGTATGCATAGTCCTTCATACAGAGGAGTGCAGAGAGCGTCTTTTCCAGGATCCTCGGTTTCTCTGTGTTCTGCTTCGGTCTATAGCCGGGAAGTTCTCGATGCTTATATCAATTGAAGGAGTTGAAGGAACGGTAGAGGACAGGCTGCTGAGATATATGCATGACTTCTGTTCTGATGGCATCATGAATGGGGTGGAGAAGACTATGTATATGCTCAGGTGCAGCAGACGGCAGCTGCAGCGTGCTCTTTCCTGTCTGTGCGAAGACGGGCAGATAGAACGTATCGGCAAAGGCAGATACCGTCTTCTCATGTAGACTTCTCTATACTTTGTTCTGTTTTGCAGGAATGCTTAATCCGGAGTCTGTAGGTGATGAAGCATATTGCGAAGTATATTGTCCATCCTGCCGGTACTGCGTGCCAGACGACATCAACGCCATATTCCGGGGCAAGTATGATCGATGCTATTACCCTGAATGAAAGATTAGCTATGCTCGCGATGGTGAAATACTTCATGCCTCCGGATCCACGCAAGGCCCCTCCTGTAGCCATTGCCAGTCCGAGAATCCAGTAGAACCAGCCTAGGAATGAAAGATAGCTCTCTCCTGTTGCATATGCTGCCATAGATCCTTCATCCCCGAGGAAAAGTCCGGTTATCTCCTTGCTATAGAGCTCAAGAATGAGACAGGTGAATGCGCATGAAGCAAAGACCATTATGAATGAAGCTCTGAGACCGGCATTGATCCTCCAGGCTTTCCCTGCTCCGATGTTCTGCGCTGTATAGGGGCTCATTGCATTGCCGATAGCGCTTATTGCAGCCGTTGCGATGTTATCAACCCGGATCGATGCGGAGTATCCTGCGAGTATTTCCGGGCCGAATCCGTTCACAACGCCCTGAACAAGCATCATCCCTATCGATATCGTTGACTGCTGCAATATGGATGGCAGTGCTATGCCTGACATCTTCCTGAAGAGAGCAGGGGAGAATAGTCCGGTATTCCCAATGCCCATTGCACGGATAATCCTGAGGAGTATCAGGAATGAAAATATTGCAGAGACAGCCTGGGATATAAGAGTTGCCCATGCTGCTCCTGCCACACCCATCCCAAGTGCCGCAACAGCAGCTATGTCCAGAACGATATTCAAGATCGATGAGAATATCAGAAGGAAGAGAGGTATCCTCGATTTCCCCAATGCGTTGAATATTGATGACAGGATATTGTACATGAAAAGGAAGGGCAGTCCCAGAAAGTATATTCTCAGGTATATGACTGCTTCTTCAATGACAGCCTCTGGAGTGTTAAGCAGATTCAGGATCTCTGGCGAGAATATATATCCGGCCATCGTAAGCAGCAGCGATAGAATAAGAAATGATATGAGGGAGGTGCTGATGCTTTCCTTCATGGTTCTGTACGATGCTGCACCGAATGCCCTGCTTGTCACGACCGATGCTCCTGCTCCGCCGCCTATCGCGACTGCGATGAATACAGCAGTAAGCGCATATGAGGCACCTACAGATGCAAGCGCATTCTCTCCGATGAACCTGCCGACGATGATTGAGTCCGCCATCGTATAGAACTGCTGGCAAAGATTTCCTATGAACATCGGTAAGGAGAATGCCAGAAGGGCTTTCATCGGTGTGCCTGAAATAAGATAGTCTTCCCTCTGCATCCTGATTGATCCTCAGTTCTGCTCTTTCAGGGCGATGCGCAGTGGTGCATTGCCGATTGAAAGAAGGCCTGGGTCGTCTCTGGCAATCCGTTCGGCTTCTATTCTTGCATTCTCTATCAGATCCAGGTCCGATGTAAGAGAGGCGAATCTGAGGCGCAGGAATCCAGACTGCTTGTCTCCTGCCATTTCTCCCGGGCCTCTTATCTCAAGATCTTTCTCAGCTATCCTGAACCCATCCGTGGTCTCTTTCATCACGGATAGACGGGCTTTTGCCTCTACCGACAGATTCTGGCTGAAGACCAGGAAGCAATAGGATGGGAGTATACTCCTTCCGACCCTCCCTCTGAGCTGGTGGAGAGCAGCAAGTCCGAATATATCCGCATGTTCGATCACCATGCATGTCGCATCGGGGATATCTATGCCGACTTCCACAACAGATGTTGCTACCAGATACATTATCTTCTTTTCACGGAAATCATGGAGTATGCGGATCTTCTCCTCCTCCGGAAGCTTTGAGTGGATAAGCGCCGATGGAATGCCTGGATACTTTGCTTCTAGCTCATCATGCATGTGTGTGACATCCCTCAGGTCGCTTTCTCCTTCGTCATCGATCCTCGGATAGACAAAGTAGGCTTGGTGTCCTCTCTGGAATTCCACGGCTATCGACTTATACATGCTTTCCCTGTTCCTGTCGCTTACAAGATAGGTCTTTATGGGAATCCTGCCTGAAGGCATTGTATGCAGTGTCGATACATCAAGATCGGCAAAGAGCGTCAGCGCGAGGGTTCTGGGAATCGGGGTCGCTGTCATTGAAAGGATAGAGGCATCGATGCCTTTGTTCCTGAGTGCTTCTCTCTGCTGCACGCCGAAGCGGTGCTGCTCATCGATTATCACGAGCTTCAGACGCTTGAATGCTACATCCTCCGAGAACAGGGCATGGGTGCCGACAACGAGGTCTGTTGTTCCATCCTTCAGCGATTCCAGCAGCAGCCTTCTGCCCTGTCCTTTGACATTTCCTGTAAGGAAGGCAATCCTTATGCCGGAGGATGCCAGTAGCTCCGCAGCCCCTTCCGCATGCTGCCTTGCAAGGAGCTCTGTAGGTGCCATGAATGCAACCTGATTGCCTTTCTGAATCTCATGCAGGGCCGCAATCCATGCAACAAGCGTCTTGCCCGATCCTACATCCCCCTGAAGAAGCCTGTTCATAGGCTGGCCGGAATCGAGATCCGCCCTGATTTCCGATGCCGCGGCAAGCTGATCCGCAGTTAGCCTAAAGGGAAGGGATGAGATGAGCTTTCTTTCTGCTGCCGACTCCTTTCCCGGAGATTTCCGAGTTGTTCCCTTGCCGCGCAGTATTGAGAGCTCCATGAGCATGAGCTCTGTGAATGCAAGTGTCCTCCGGGCCTCTTTTATGTCCTCATCATTCCCAGGGTAGTGGATGCATCTATATGCATCATCGTGATGCATCAGTGACAGCTTTCCATAGAGATCGTATGGAAGCTCATCGGCAAACGGGGACAGAGCATCTATTGCATAGGCTGAGGCATTCCTGAGCATTTTCTCCGTTATGCTTCCGGTCAATGGGTATACAGGCAGGATCCTTCCTATTCCTGCCTCTTCTTTTGTGCGTTTCAGTTCGAACGATGCCGTAGAATAGATTCCATTCCTGTTTCTCTCGACTGCCGATGCCGTGATATACCACGAAGAGCCGAGTTTCAGCATATCCTTCATGAAAGGTCTGTTGAAGCATAGGAGCTCCAGCCTTCTGCCGTCATCATCCATGCATGTGGCCTTGAGCGTCATTCCAGAACGCTTTGAAGGGAACTGGGAGTGGGAGATCACGGTTATCCGGCATGCGATCGAAGGATTGTCAGGAGTTGTATCGGAGAGATTCCTTTCCTCCCTCCTGTCATCATAGGAGCGCGGCGGAAACAGGACCATATCGCGGAGAGTGCGTATGCCGAGCGATGAAAGCTCTGCTGCGCTCTTCTTCCCGATGCCTGGCACATCGGTTATCCGTCCTTCCGCCTTCATGGATTCAGAATGGGATCCTCAGTGCAAGATTGCTGAGGAGCATGAAGATATTCTTGCCGACAAAGTACATCAGCAGGGTTATTGCAAGTGTGATGGCGTTGACTACCCATTCTCTGACGATCCTCGCTCCGAAGCTTCTTCTTACCATATCCTTGAGCCATGGCAGCACATTCATATTGCCTGCCATGCTGTATGCCATGGGATTGCTTGAGAAGGATGCTATCGTGCTTATTATCAATGAGATGATCGCTATCCAAAGGAATATAGAGAAGCCATAGCTCCATATTGCCTGGATCACGACAGCCAGGATATAGCCGAATGTGAGGGTGCCGAAGACTCCGAATACCTGCAGGACTGACTGGAAGATCGCAAGCACTCCTACTGCTATGATAGGGGAGAAGTCCAGAACCCCGATCCGCGCCTTGTCAGAGCGGAAGAGATTCAGATATGGATCGACAATCCGCCCAAGATAGTAAGTGAATGAACCTGGACGGGGATAGGGCACTACCCACGATATGAATATCCTGACCCATATCAGGAATGAGTACAGGGCAATCAATCTGGAAAGGAAAAGGGATGCTTTCATGAGAAAATACATATTCACACTCCTTAAATTAAGAAACCCAGACCTTTTCGACAATGTCCATATCCCTGAGTGCTGCAAGCAGTTTCTGGGAATAGCTTACGAAGCATGCTGGTCCGGTCTGCAGTTTCTCATCAGGATGGTTCTTCATAGTGATGAATACAGTCGTGTATCCTTCGTTATCCTTCAGCGTCCTTGCAAGGCTCTTTGCCTCATCATCTGTGAAGCCACCGCTTCCGAGCTGTATATTGACAGCATTGACAGCTTCCGGCTTGAGCTCTTCAGGCCTGCACACTCTGTCTATGCGGAACGAAAGCTTGGAATCCGCGTCCTTCTTGCTGAATGAGCCTTCAAACCCATAGATCTGGTTTTCCTGTACCCTGTCCCTGAGTTCGGAGTATATTGCAGGGAATGCTATCGCGTCGGTATCCCCATCCTTCGTCTGCAGCGCATAGATTCCCATCTTCTCCTTCTTCTCTTTCGTCACAACCTGGCGGATCGATGTTACCATGGCTATCAGCGAACAGGGTTTCCCAAGCTGGATTGTCGATGGATCGCTGAGGTCCGTGCGCACGGAGGCTGCAATCAGGTCATCATATTCATCAAGAGGATGGCCAGAGATGTAGAAGCCGAGGAGCTCTTTCTCCATCTGCAGTCTTTCAGACTTCTGAAATGGCTCTACGGGTTTCATGATGAACTCGTTCATCGTCTCATCCTCATCTCCGAATAGAGAGAGCTGCCCGTATGCGGTGGCATCTTTTGAGGATCTGTCGAACTTGATAGCCTCATCCAGATTCGCCAGAAGTGTTGCGCTGTCTGTCCCGAGCTCATCAAAGGCTCCTGCTCTGATCAATGCATCAAGGATCTTCGTATTGACAACACCCTCTCCCTGCCGGGCAAGGAATTCCATGAATGATGTATATGGTCCATTGGCCTCGCGCTCTTTCACGATAGCCTCAACAGGCCCTTCCCCGACGCCTTTGATTCCAGCCAATCCATAGATGATGTCCCCATCAGCGACATTGAAGTGCTTGTCTGATTTATTGATGGAAGGAGGCATTATCCTGAGTCCGTATTTCGGCGCAAGATTGAGGTACTCCGAGAATTTCACCGGATTGCCCATTTCATTCGTAAGGTTGGCTGCAAGGAATTCGGCGGGGTAGTTCGCCTTCAGGAACGCTGTCTGATACGCTACGACCGAGTAGGCAACGGCATGCGATTTATTGAAGCCATAGCCTGCAAATGGCTCAAGGATATGGAATATCTCCTCGGCATGCTCTTCCGTGAATCCATTCTTCACAGCTCCTGCTTTGAATTTCACAAGTTCTTCTGCAAGCTTATCCTTTTTCTTCTTGCCCATTATCCTTCTGAGGATATCTGCCTGGCCAAGTGTATAGCCGGCGATGATCTGGGCAACCTTCATTACCTGCTCCTGATATACGATGACACCATAGGTCTCCTTCAGGACATCCTCCAGACAGGGATCCGGGTATTCGATCTCCCGCTTTCCGAGCTTTGAGTCGATGTACTGATCGATAAACTGCATAGGACCGGGCCGGTAAAGCGCATTGAGAGCAACCAGCTCTTCGATCGTTGTAGGATGCTCTCGCTTGAGGATGTTTGCCATTCCATCCGATTCGAACTGGAAGACACACTTCGAGTCCCCCTTGTCGAGCATGTCGAATGTCTTCTTGTCCGTCTCATCGATCTTGTTTATATCGAAATCAGGGACACGCTTGTGGATAAGCTCGACGGTATGCTTTATCAGAGTGAGGGTCTTCAGTCCGAGGAAGTCCATCTTGACAAGGCCGCATTCCTCAATCTGGGTCATCGTATACTGCGTGGATATAGCTCCCGTCTTCGGGTCAGCGTAGAGCGGTACATAATGGTCCAGGTTCTCCCTTCCTATGACAACTCCTGCAGCATGGAGCGATGAGTGCCGGCTAAGTCCCTCAAGGCGTCTTGCAGTATCGAAAAGCTCAGCATACACGCCGCCTCTGCTCTCTATCTCCTTCAGGCGCGGCTCCTCATCGAAGGCCTTTGCCAATGTCATCTTCGGATCTTCCGGAATCAGCGAGCAGATCCTGTTTGATTCTTCATATGGGATGTCCAGGACACGGGCGACATCCTTCACTACGGCCTTGGGCTTGAGTGTTCCGAATGTGATGATCTGACCGACTCTATCCTTCCCATAGTGCTCTGTGACATAGTCTATTACCTGGCCTCTGCCTTCGAAGCAGAAGTCGACATCGAAATCCGGGAGTGATACACGCTCAGGGTTCAGGAATCTCTCAAAGAGCAGATTGTACTTTATCGGATCGACATCGGTTATCGTGATGGAATAAGCGACAAGCGATCCTGCGCCGCTTCCGCGCCCCGGGCCAACGGGTATTCCATGGGTCTTCGCCCAGTGTATGTAGTCGCGGACAATGAGGAAGTAGGCGGGAAAGTCCATCTGAATGATGATCCCAAGCTCATAATCCAGCCTTTTCTGGAGCTCTTCGGTCACAACCGGATATCGCTTTCTCAGTCCTTCATTCGCAAGGAATGTAAGATATTCCGCATCGGATGAGAACTCCTCCGGAATCAGGCATTTGGGCAGGATAGGACCAGGGAAATTTATCTCAATCTGGCATCTTTCCGCGATTTTCCCTGTATTCTCCACGGCTTCAGGGCACCATGAGAACAGAGCTTCCATCTCTTCCGGAGTCCTGAAATAGAATTCTCCCTCTTTATATCGCAGCCTGTTCTGGTCGTTTTTCTTAGTAGCGGTTCCAATGCAGAGAAGGGTATCGTGGGCATTCCAGTCATCCTTCTCTATGTAGTGGATATCATTGGTGCATACGACGGGAATGCCCAGTTCCTGGCTGAGTCTGACAAGGAGAGGATTGATTCTCTTCTGCTCAGGAAGCCCATGGTCCTGCAACTCGAGATAGTATCTGTCACCGAAGAGGTTTTTGAACCAGAGGGCCCTCTCCTTTGCTTTCTCGTAGTCATTCTTCAGCAGGTGCTGCGGAATCTCTCCTGCGATGCAGGCTGAAAGGCATATGAGATCCTCGCTATGGGCCGAGAGCGTCTCATCATCGATTCTTGGCTTGTAATAGAAGCCTTCCTTATATGCGATTGAATTGAGCTCCATGAGGTTATGGTAGCCTTTATCGCTCATCGCAAGGAGGATGAGGTGGTAGTATCTGTTTCCCTCTGAGGCGGGGGATCTGTCCCTCCTGTCCTTAGGATTGATATAGAACTCGCATCCTATGATGGGATTTATGCCCTTTGCCTTGCATGCTTTATAGAAAGTCACAGCGCCGAACATGTTTCCATGATCGGTTATGGCAAGCGATGTCATTCCGCATGATACTGCCTTGTCGATGTATTTCGGTATGGATGCTGCTCCATCCAGAAGTGAATAGTCTGTGTGGTTGTGAAGATGTACGAAACCCAATGCTTTCTCCGTGAATACACCTGATTATACGGCAAGAAGGCGGTTTTGTCAGAGCCCAGCAAAACAGGTTGCCCTGATTATTTTGTTTGACAGATGAACAAATCACGCTTTAAAGTTACTCTATCAAACTAAATTCGCGAGGCGGCAATGACTAGACTTGAAGAGATAGCGGTGAAGATCAATAGGCTTTATAAGCTGATGGAAGCAGAAGAGCTTGATGCAGTGTATCTCAAGAGGCAGGATGATTTCTCCTGGATAACAGCAGGTGGCAGGAATTATGTCGGACTTGGGGAGATGGGGAACTGCGGCATCCTTGTGACCTTCGATAAGGTCTATGCAGTAACGAATACAGTTGAAGCCCGCAGGATGAAGGACGAGGAGAAGCTTGAGGAGTTCTGCGCTGATATCAAGGTGTATCCGTGGTACGATGGCAGCAAAGAGGCTGCCATAGTGAAGGAGCTTGCAGGCTCGGATCGCATCGGCGCTGACTATGGCGCGTCCTTTGCCGTGAAGAATACAGCATCGGCGGTCAAGGATCTCAGAGCATCGCTTACAGAGAGCGAGATTGAAAGATACAGGGAGCTGGGATATCTTGCATCCCTTGCCCTCGAGGAGACCGCTTCGCGTCTGAGACCAGGGAATACAGAGTATGATTCTGTCTCGATAATGAGCGGGATACTTGCGGAGAACGGAATGGAGATGGCATCGATGATGTGTGCATCCGATGATCGCATAAGCCTGTACCGCCATCCTGTTCCTACTATGAGAAGGCTCGGGAAGAGGGTGCAGCTCGGAGGCAATTTCCGCAAATACGGCCTGACGGTATGCATGTCCAGATTCGTTCATTTCGAGAAGGTCCCAGAGTATCTTGAGAGGCAGTATCTTGCCAATCAGCAGATAGATCTTGCGATAATGGAGGCTACAAGACCGGGACGTCTTCTCTCAGAGGTCCTGGAGGATGCCAGGCGGATCTATGCTGAATATGGCTATCCTGAGGAGTTCGAGAAGCACCATCAGGGAGGGCCTACAGGTTATGCACCCAGGGATTACCGTGTTGATTTCACTCATAATATCCCTGTTGTGGAGAATCAGGCATTCTGCTGGAATCCTTCGATAACAGGGACAAAGAGCGAAGATACGATTCTCGTAAGGAAAGATGGCTTTGAATTCATCACAGGTCCGGTGATTTTCCCTTCCCGCGATGTTTCAGTCAATGGTCACACATACAGAAGAGCAACGCCTCTTCTGAAGTATCAGAGTATAGAATAAAAGGAGGGTGGAGTGATGAGAAAAGCTTTTGCATTGCTCTGTGTTCTGCTTCTGGCAGTCTCTGTCTTCGCACAGGGACAGAAGGATGAAAACTACCCATCAAGGCCGGTGGAGGTAACGGTTCAGTGGGCAGCTGGCGGTGGTGCTGATCTTGCATTCAGAGCACTTGCTGATGTGTTTTCCCAGCATACGGGACAGCAGATGGTGATCAAGAATGTACCAGGGGCATCGGGAGTGCCTGGAACAGTCCAGTATCTTGATGGCGCACGTCCTGATGGCTATAGCCTCATGCATTGGTCCAATGCGCATGTATCGAACATGCATATGACGAATGTCCCATTCGACAATGACTCATTCAAGCATGTCGCAGAGGTAGTGGAGAGCACTCACTATCTTCTCGTTCCGGCCGACTCGGAGTGGGAGACGCTTGATGACTTCATCGAGTATGCGAAGGCCAATCCCGGCAAGATAAGAATGGGCAATGCTGGAACAGGCGGTGGAAACCATCTTGCAGCGCTCCTTCTTGAGGATGCTACAGGAACAGAGTTCACCCATGTTGCCTATGATGGCGGCAATCCATCTGTAATCGGTCTTATGAGCGGTGAGGTCGATGCCTCTATGAACAACTCCCCGGAGGGTTACTCCAACGTTGAGGCCGGGCAGGTAAGAATGCTCGTATCATTCGGAGAGGAAAGACTTCCTGACTTCCCTGATGTTCCGACGGCAAAGGAGCTTGGATACGACATAGTGCTCAGGCAGTGGAGAGGTATCGCAGTTCCTCTTGAGACTCCTGATGAGATCGTCGATAAGCTCGATGACATCATCAAGGTCTGTGTTGAGGATCCTGCATATGCTGAGAAGCTTGCTGGCATCGGCGCTATCCCTGCATATATGGATACGGAAGAGTATAACCAGTTCATCAAGTCCGAGGATCAGAGATTCAAGGATCTCATCGTAAGCAGAGGATTTGGAGACAGGTATTGATTGATCCAGAGGCTGCCGCGCCCTGCGGCAGCTTCCGGTTATTGGGGTGCTTATGGAGAAGAAATCTGCCTTTTCTGAGCTTGTTATCGGTCTTCTGATTCTCGCTCTTGGCATATTTGTATTCTGTTATGGTTTTACGCTGAAGACCGCGAAGACGGGTATCGGTGCGGGAGGATATCCTAAATTCATAGGTGTTGTGCTGATAATCCTCGGCATATGCCAGACAGCTGTATCGTTATTCCAGGGAGTCAGGAAACCTGAGCTGAAGGCTGACAGGACGAAGGTGATAAGGCTTGTCGCTCTTGTCGGAGCAATGGTTGTCTACCTCTGGCTGCTTCCGCATATTGGATTTGTCATAATGACTCCGATTCTGATTATCGCGCTGATGCTGCTTTTCGGAATCAGGCGATGGCTTCTTGGACTTGTCATCGCAATAGTCTTTACCATAATTGTCTATCTCCTGTTCACACGGGTGTTCATGGTGTTCCTTCCAGGATTCACCTTATTCTGATGGAGGGTGGCTATGTTTGAATATATAATCTCAGGATTTGCATCTGTCTTCCATCCTACATCATTCATCCTGATGGTATTCGGGATAGTAATGGGTATCATCATCGGAGCGATTCCGGGCCTTTCCGGTTCTATGGGAATCATACTCCTGCTGCCGTTGGTATATATGCTTCCAAGCGATGTCGCGCTTGTAATGCTCTGCGGACTGTTCTGCGGATCGATGTATGGAGGATCCATTTCCGCGATACTTCTCAATACCCCGGGAACTCCATCTGCTGCGGCAACTGTTCTCGATGGATACCCGCTTGCACAGAAGGGAAAGGCAGGAAAAGCCATAGGAATCTCTTCATTCGCTTCTTTCGTAGGCGGATTGATCTCCACGCTCTGTCTGATGTTCATTGCGCCAGAGCTTGCCAGCATAGCACTGAACTTCCAGGCTGCGGATTATTTCTCATTGGCTATCTTCGGTCTTACGATCATGGCCAGCGCATCAGGCGGCAGCATGGTGAAGGCTCTTATCGCAGGAGCTGTCGGACTGCTTCTGTCAGCTGTCGGCATGGATCCGATCACGGGCAATCCGAGATTCACATTCGGTTCGTATAAGCTTATGAGCGGCCTTGATATCCTGCCGATCCTCATCGGTGTATTCGCTCTCAGCGAGGTCATGGTCAAGGTGAATTCGAAGAACAAGGGGCTTACCTTCGATGAGAAGAAGATCGAGAAGGTCGTTCCGACATTCTCCGAGGTCAGATCCGTACTCAAGGTTGCCATTGTCGGCGGTATCATCGGTGTTCTCATCGGGATAATACCCGGAACAGGCGGAGCTATCGCATGCTTCCTTGCATATAATGTTGCTAAGAAGATATCCAGGAATGGCTCTAAGTTCGGAACCGGCGAGTATGAGGGAGTCGCTGCACCTGAGGCTGCAAACAACGGAACGACAGGCGGTGCTCTCATACCGATGCTTGCCCTTGGAATACCAGGGGATGTCGTAACATCCGTAATGCTTGGTGCGCTTGTCCTCGTAGGTGTCAGACCTGGCCCGATGCTCTTCGTAGAGAGTCCGGACCTTGTCTATACGATCTTCTCAGGCATGTTCGTTATCCAGTTCCTGATGCTCGGATTCGGATTCCTTTTCGCAAGGATTTCCCCCAAGATCCTGAAGATCCCTGCCAATATACTCATGCCGATAATCGTCGTGCTATGTATGGTCGGAGCCTTCTCAATCGGGAATCAGACGTATCATATCTGGGTTGCAGTCATATTCGGCGTTGTCGGATACCTTATGAAGAAGTATGGTTTCCCAGGAGCCCCTCTTATACTGGGCGTCATCCTTGGCCCGATTGCCGAGGAGAATCTGAACAGGGCTCTGATTGTCTCGGGAAATAATGTGTCCGTATTCTTCACACGCCCGATTTCACTGGCTTTCCTTCTCCTCTCTGCTTTCTCTGTTGGCTTAACGGTATACAACAGAGTCAAAAAGGATAGGAAAGAAGCATAATCGATCTACGCAGTGCCATCTGGTACTGCGTTTTTTTATCAGGAGTTCTCATGAATAGGATTGGAATAGCGATACTAGGTTCCGGAGCAATAGCGAAAGTGCATGCCGACAGCTTCAGTAAGCTTGGTGATCTATGCGAGATCAGGGCTGTCTGCGATATATTCCCGGAGAAGGCAGAAGCGCTCATAAAGGAGAAGGCACTGGACCATGCAGTGGCGCTTCCTGATTACTCTGCTTTATGGAATATGGATTCAATAGATGCCGTCTCTGTCTGCCTTCCGCCTGGAGAGCATGCTAAAGCAGCAGTTGCAGCGCTTGATCATGGCAGGCATGTGATTGTCGAGAAGCCTATGGCGTGCTCGCTTGAGGAGTGCGATCAGATGATCGAGGCTGCAAGGAGGAGCAACCGCATCCTCGCTTCGGTCGCACAGAATAGATATAAGATCCCTATGATGAAGATCAAGAAGCTCCTTGATTCAGGGGAGCTGGGCCGTGTTCTTCAGGCAAATATAAGCTCATGGTGGTGGCGTGGACAGAATTACTACGATCTATGGTGGCGCGGAACCTGGGAAAAAGAGTGCGGAGGATGCACGACCAGCCATGCAACCCATCATATCGATCTGATGCTATGGATGCTTGGCAAGCCCCGGGCAGTGACTGCTGTGACAGGGAACATAGGACATTTCAACAGCGAATGCGAGGATCTGTCATACGCTATATTCGAGTACCCTGGAGCCATGGCACTTCTCAATGCCTCCCTTGTCAGCCATGGGGAGGAGCAGGAGCTTGTCTTCCAGTGTGAACGTGCTGGCGTATCTATTCCATGGAAAGTCAGAGCCTCAAAGGCCCTCGGAAATGGCTTCCCGGAAGAGGATAAGGAAGAAGAGGAGAGAATCCAGAGGCTTTATGATTCGCTTCCGGAGATTCCGGAGGAAGGGCATACTGCACAGCTCAGGAACTTCCTTAAGGCTATCAATGGCGAGGAGGAGCTTTTCATCTCCGGACAGGATGGAAGGGATACGATCGAGATGATCATGGGCATATACAAATCATCGGTGGAGCACCATCCTGTGGTTTTCCCGATAGGGAAGGATGATCCATTCTACAGAAAGGATACGATGGTGAAATCCATGCCTCATTTCCACGAAAAGCTCAAAAGTGTCGATAATTTAGCCGATATAGGAATTTCTCTTGGCAGAGATGTCGGAAAATAGGTTACACTCTTAATCATCATCCAGTTGCTGATAGGAGGTTATATGCGATACGAGGATATGGAGTATGAGAATTATGGGAATGTCCTCGGGTATATAATCTCCGATTCAGGAGCTCTTACAAGAACAGAGATCGCCAGGAAGCTCGGGCTGAGCAAGGCCACTGTCACTCAGGTCATCAACAGGTTCATAGCCTATGGCCTTGTGCATGAAGGGGAGAAGATCACAAAAGCCGGAAAGGGAAGACCCGGCAATCTTCTGTATATGGACAGGAACATGTGGTTCGTTCTCGCAGCTTCCCTCTCTGAGAATACATGGCAGTTCGCCATCGCGGATCTTACAGGAAGCATTGTGAGCACGTATGAGCTTCCTGTCTCTCCCATGGTGCCGGAGGTATTCATGTCCAGGCTGATCGAAGGGCTGAAGCATATGATCGGTCTCTGTCCTGGCAAGCTCCTTCCCGGGGTGGGGATAGGAGTTCCCGGCGTTGTCGATCAGGAAAAGGGCGATATCGTATTCGCATATGATTATGGCTGGAACAGCCGTGTGAATATCTCCGGAAGAATAAGGCAGGAACTCCACATGGAGTCTTTCGTCAGGAACCGTAACCATCTTGCTGGCATTGCAGAGTATAAATATGCCAACCCTGAGAAGGAGCAGTCGATGATATACATCGGTATAGGATCCGGAATCAGGGCTGCTATCTTCTCCGCCGGCCATATAATCCGCGGTGCTGATGGAAGGGCGGGACGCATAAGCCATATCCAGATCGATCCTGATGGAAAGCTATGTTCCTGCGGCAAGCGCGGGTGTCTCTTCACTATTGCCAATGAGCATGCCCTCCTTGAGGATGTATCGCATCTGATTGCCTCTACTGATACCCCTTCAGTTCTCCGGGAGCATGCAGAGGGCGTCCAGGTACGGGATGTGATGGCTCTTGCGGAAGAGGGGGATGAGCTTGCGCTTGAGGCAGTCCATCATGTCGCTTCCGCCATGACAAAGGCAATAAGGATCCTCTCTGTGGTGCTTAATCCCAGGAAGATAGTATTGGGCGGTTCCGTCGGGGATTCGGAGGCGCTTGTGAGGTTCATAACCCAGGAGCTCAGGGAGAGCGCGGGGCTTCAGGACATATACCCCGAGGTCAGCAGATGCAGCATCAAGCCGTATGGCTCTGTGCTTGGCGCGGTGAGTCTTGTCATAGATAACTCCTTCTCGCTTGTCTATGATGATTTCATCTCTTTTGTGAAGCAGCAGCCTTCTTCTCTTCGATGATGCGGATTATCATATCGGCAGTATCATCAAGGTCCTTCACTATTTCATGTTCCCATACTCTTATGACCGTATAGCCCATTGCGGAAAGGGTATGGTTGACCTCGATATCCTTTTCCATGTTCCTCTCTATCTTCGGGATCCAGTAGTCCCTGTTTGATTTTATCGAATCTTTCCTCTCTTCCCAGTCCCAGCCATGCCAGAAATCACCGTCGCAGAATACAGCTACCCTGTATTTCTTCACAGAGATATCCGGATGGCCATATACGGAAGGACTGTTCTTCCTGAAGCGCAGCCCGCGATGCCAGAGGGCTCTCGACAGCATCCTTTCGATTGATGTGTCCTTGCCCTTTATCCTGGACATATTGTAGCTCCGCTCTTCTTTCGTCATAGGAATATTATGGCAGGACTCCGGCGGTTTTTCGATCTTAAGAGGATTGATTATTCCAGGAAGGATTTTCTTCAGAAATCAATAAAATTGTATTAATAGAATAATCTATGTATAAAATTGTTGACAAGAAATGGCTGTAGGGGGACAATCGGAGGTGGATGGCCGTTGCGGTAAGGACCAGCGCCTGGAGTCCATGCTAAGCGATCCCCCTTATAACCTTTTGCCTAGCGCACACAATGTTTCAGGTGCTGGTCCTTTCCTAATGGCTATTCAGAAATTCGGGCGTGATCTTCTTAGTTCCTGTTCCGTGCAGAACTGTACGTTCTCAACAGGCCTTCCTGCAGCAAACTGTCTTATCGCGCACTCTCCCTCTCTCCGTCCTATTGCATCTTTATAGGGCATGAAACCATGGAAAGCGCCTTTTGCAATCAGCACATTCGACTTCGTGTCTGCTTCTGCAAGAGCTTTTCCGTAAAGAATCCCATCATCGGCAAGAGGATCGATCTCCGCGGAGATTATGAGTGCGGGAGGAAGTCTTGAGAGATCGGGGCTCAGAAGAGGGGAGAACATCGGGGATAGGATATCCTTCGGTTCTCTGGCATAGTTCTTCACATAGAATGAGAGCATGTTCTCATCGAGCATTGGGCTATCCCCGTATTCCGTCATGGACTGTGTCCTGAGACGGCAGTCGGTGATGGGGTATAGTAGTATCTGCCCGGCAAGCTGAGGCCCTTTCCTGTCCCTGAGCAGCATTGCTGTCACCGCAGCGAGATTGCCTCCGGCGCTATCCCCCGCTATGAATATCCTGTCTGTATCGATCTTCCAGTACTTCGCGCCTTCTGCGGCCCATAGCACTGCATCGTAGCAATCCTCGGCCGCGGTCGGGAACTTGTATTTCGGTGCCAATCTGTAATCGATGAGAAGGATTGCGGATTCGGTGACCTCTGCAAGGTGCCTGAGGAATATGGAGTAGAAATCCATATTGCCGAAGACCCATCCGCCGCCATGGCAGAAGATAATGAGGGGCATCACCCCTGTAAGCTCTGCAAGTCTCGGATCGTAGAAGTAATACCCTGTGACCGCACCTTCCGTGACGGGAATGACAAATGTCTGCATCGTCACATGTCTGGATCTGCAGAGCACGCTCCTTGCTTCCCGCCTTGTTATATTCATGTTGTTTATATTGTTTATCAGGTCGTCAGAAAGGGTCTCAGGATTCCTAGCCTGGAACTTGCTGGAAAGCCTGATCATCCTTTTCGCCCGTCCTGTCAGTTTGTACTCGGACATAAGAATATCGTATAGGCAAAGCCCCAGTGCATCAAGTCTTTGTATCGAAATTATATTATTCCGGTCTGGAGGGGCCTTTCGCCAGTATCTTCTTGTGGATAAGCAGGAACGTCGTGAACGTTGTTATCGCGGATACGGAGTCCGCTATCGATTCTGCGAGGAAGACTCCTGTTGTGCCGAGGGCAGTCGATGAAAGTATGAATACAAGAGGTATCAGAAGTATGATCTTCCTGAATACGGCAAAGAACAGTGATATCCTTGCCTGACCGAGTCCTACGAATGTATTCTGGGCAGCGCACTGGAGACCGAATACCGAGATTCCCGTAATGTAGAACTTCATATATGGTGCGGCGAATGAGATGAGATCCTCTGATGATGTAAAAAGCCCTACTACCGCGGCAGGCATCAGGTTGCAGATAAGGGATATGATTGCTGTGTATGATACCTCTGTTATCGCTGCAAAGCGGAAGATTGAGACAACGCGGTCAGAGAGTCCGGCCCCGAAGTTGTAGCTGACTATAGGTGTCACAGCCTGATTCATCCCGTTTATAGGCATCATGCAGAAATTGAGTACCGATGACATTATCGTCATTGCTCCGACCGCCATATCGCCGGAGATCATCTGCAGTCTCGATGTGAAGGTGAATGTTATCGCGGCTTCCGTTGCGCTCATGATGAATGGAGAGACCCCGAGCGATATGACAGGAAGCAGGACATTCCATTTTATCCTCATATCCTTGAGACGGATCCGGAGCTCGCTTCTGCTGCTTCTCAGGAACAGCAGCACATAGAGAGCAGATGCCATCTGGCTTATTACGGTTGCAATAGCCGCTCCGCGTGCGCCTAGGCCGAATGCGAATATAAATATCGGATCGAGAATGATGTTCATCACTGCACCGATTATCACGGTCATCATGCTCTTCACAGTCTTTCCTTCTGCGGATATGAATGGATTCAGCCCCAGTGTGAGAAGGACGAAAGGTGTTCCGATGAGATAGATATCCATGTACTCTTTCCCATACCTGAATGTCTCATCAGATGCGCCGAAGAGATAAAGCAGCGGGGTCATGAAGAGATAGAAGAAAGCCATCAGGATCAATGAAAGGAGGAGAAGAGCTGCCACAGAGACTGAAAGTATCTCCTCCGCCTTATCCTTCCGGCCCTGTCCCATTCTGATCGCGGACAGAGGACCACCACCATTGCCGATAAGGTATGAGAATGCCGTGATCAGAAGAATGATCGGGTATGTGATCCCGACCCCGGTGAGGATTACAGCTCCCGATCCCTCGATATGTCCCAGATATATTCTATCCACAAGATTGTATAATCCGTTTACAAGCTGGGCTACTATAAGCGGAAACGCCATTTCCGGGACAAGCCTTGATATCTTCCTTATCCCCAATTCCTTCTGATCCATATCTTCTTTTTAGCGCAATAATGGCAATAAGCAAAGTATCCGCAGCTGATCTTCATCAGTTCAACATAGTAATAGGCCCTGTGCTCCGGAAATAAGGACCTGGGACCAGAATATTCATCACAGGGAAACGGTATTGCTGGATAATATCGGGAATCAGGGGTATCATCGTAGAAGATGGGAAAGAGAGAAAAGGAAGGAAGACGGATCAGAACGCTCTCTCCGTACAACATGATTATTCCCTATATAATGGTGGAGCGTAATGATAGCCAGAACAGCATAGCAACATATGTTGATGTCAGCGGGGCGGAGAACCTTATAAGAAAGCTCCGTTCTGAAGGGTATGTATCGATAGGGATCCTCCATGTTCTTCTTGCAGCCTATATCAGGGCACTGAGCCAGCGACCTGGTGTGAACAGATTCATAAGAGGGCAGAAGATCTATGCCAGAAACGGGATTGTCATAAACATAATCGTCAAGCGTAAGATGAGCATCGATGCTGCTGATACCTCGGTAAAGCTGAGGCTGGAACCTACGGATACCCTTATTGATGTCTACAATAAATGGACAGAGCTCTATACGAAGGTCATGGAAGAGGATGAGAATGGCATGGATAAGACCGCACGTATCATCTGCTATATCCCCGGCCTGATAAAGAAATTCACCATTGCCTTCCTCAAGTTCCTTGACTATTTCGGTCTTCTTCCGCGTGCGATAGTGGATGTCTCTCCGTTCCATGGATCTATGTTCATAACAAATATGGCATCGCTGAATATTCCTCCGATAGTCCATCATCTGTATAACTTCGGCAATGTTCCTGTGTTCATCGCATTCGGAGCCAAGCGCTATCAGATAGTAGCCAATGACGATGGCACGGTTACCAAGCACAGAGTGATAGATATCATAGCGAATCTCGACGAGCGCATATGCGATGGATTCTACTATGCTTCCGCAATGAAGCTGCTGAAAAAGTATTTCCAGAACCCGGAAGAGCTCCTGAAGGCCCCTGAGACTGTTGTTGAGGATATTCCCTGAGTGCTAATATCCTTCTATGGAAAAAGACACAATATGCATTCAGGGAGGGTATAAGCCGGGAAACAGCGAGCCCAGGGTCCTTCCTATCTATCAGAGTACGACGTATAAATATGATTCAGCTGAGGAACTGGCGAAGCTTTTCGATCTTGAGTCGCCAGGCCATATGTATACCAGGATATCCAATCCGACAGTTGAGTATGTAGAGAGCAAGATCGCGGAACTTGAGGGGGGAGTCGGTGCGATGATGACATCATCGGGCCAGGCTGCATCTTTCATATCTGTTTTCAATATAGCATCATCCGGTGATAACTTCGTTATGATGTCGAATCTCTACGGAGGGACTACGAATCTGTTCCTTGTGACGATGAAGCGCATGGGAATCGAGGCCCGTGTTGCCACATCGGATATGTCCGATGAGGAGTTTCTGTCTCTTTTCGATGATAGGACCCGCTGCTTCTTCGGGGAGACCATAGCGAATCCTTCCCTTGAGGTCTTCGACTTTGATAGGTATGTTCCTCTTGTCCACAGCAAGGGTGTTCCCGTGATCATCGATAATACATTCGCGACCCCGGTTCTCTGCAATCCTATTGCCTTTGGTGCGGATATAGTTGTCCATTCAACTACCAAATATATGGATGGACATGCGGAGGTCGTCGGAGGTGTCATTGTCGATGGCGGTGCTTTTGACTGGACAAAGGATGGGAAGTATCCGGAGCTTACAGAACCTGATGAGTCCTATCATGGAGTTGTATATGCAAAGCAGTTCGGCCGGGCTGCTTATATCACAAAGGCAAGGACCCAGCTTATGCGGGATCTCGGTACGACAGTGCAGCCTATTGCCGCTTTCCTTATCAACAATGGCCTTGAGACACTGAGCCTGCGTATCAGAAGGCACTCTGAGAATGCTCTTGCGGTAGCGGAGTATCTTAAGTCAAGGACCGATATTGTCGAGAGTGTCAGCTATCCAGGACTGGCAGATGATAAAGAGCATTCAAGAGCAGTACGTTATCTTAAGGATGGCCTTTCATCAGGCGTCGTCTCATTCTGCGTGAAAGGCGGCAGGGAGAAGGCCATGGCATTCATGAATGCATTGAAGCTCGCTGCTATCGTAGTCCATGTCGCCGATGTACGCACATGTGTGCTCAATCCTGCATCGACAACGCACAGGCAGCTTTCGGATGATATGCTGAGGAAAGCCGGCATTGAGCCCGGATTCGTCAGATTCTCCGTCGGCATCGAGGATAAGAAGGATATCATCAGTGATATCGAAGAGGCATTCAAGGCATGCCTATAAAGATTCCCGACAGGCTTCCTGCAAGGGAAGTCCTTGAGAATGAGAACATTTTCGTAATGACCGAGAAAAGGGCGCGTACACAGGATATGCGTCCTCTCCGGATTCTCCTTCTGAATCTGATGCCTACGAAGATAACGACGGAGACCCAGCTCTCACGGCTTCTCGGTAATACTCCGCTTCAGGTTGAGCTGACGCTTCTGCAGGTTGAGAGCCATGTGCCGAAGCATACGCCGGCGGAGCATATGCTTTCATTCTACAAAGTCTTCAGGGATGTCGCTGAGGAGAACTTCGATGGGATGGTCATAACAGGAGCACCTGTTGAGAATCTTCCTTTTGAGAAGGTCTCATACTGGGAAGAGCTCTGCAAGATCATGGAATGGTCCAAGAGCCATGTCCATTCGACATTCCATATCTGCTGGGGAGCGCAGGCCGGTCTATATTACCATTTCGGAATAGGCAAGCATGAGCTTGGGAAGAAGCTCTTCGGAGTATATCCGCATAAGGTCATATACAGGAATCCCGTGCTTCTCAGAGGTTTCGATGATGTGTTCTTCGTTCCTCACTCCCGCTACACGGCAAGCGATACGGAGGCCATGTTCCGTGAGCCGAAGCTGAAGATCCTTGCTTCTTCTCCCGAGGCAGGAATATATGCGGCCATGACCGCCAATGGCCGTCAGATATTCATCTCAGGGCACTCTGAATACGATGCCGATACTCTGAAGAACGAATACCTCAGAGATAGGAACGCTGGACTGGATACCCCGGTCCCGGAGAACTACTTTCCTATGGATGATCCGGAGAACCCGCCTATTGTGAGATGGAGAAGCCATGCGAATCTCCTGTATTCCAACTGGCTGAACTACTTTGTCTATCAGACGACACCATACGATCTTGCAGAGCTGAAAGGGGATGAGCAGTAGCTGATGGCTATTGTCCATCTCTTTTCAGGGAAGCACTATTTCCAATTTGATTGAGAAAGGAGCTGCAGAGAAACATGGAGAGGGAAAAGCATTGGTATAGTTCCCTCCTGTTTTGAATATTGAGTGTATATTTGCTTGCGTTTTATACGATATTATTAAATATTTATGCAGAGATAGTAGCAATAATCGGATTTTTATGTATAATTATGCTGTATCACGGAGGTTGTATGATCAAAGCGGCGGTTTTAGGTGCAACTGGTTATGCAGGAGCTGAGCTTGTAAGGATTCTCTCAGGTCATCCTGACGTGGAGATTGTCTATCTTGCATCGCACTCGTATGCGGGTAAGAAGTTCTCTGATATCTATCCAGGAATGCGCACTGTCTGCGATATGACTCTTTCAGAGGATGATGTATCAAAGGCCGCTGAGAATGCCGATGTGCTTTTCATGGCACTTCCAGCGGGGATAGCAAGCGAGGCCGTAACACCGGAGCTTCTGGAAAAATGCGTTGTGATCGACCTGGGTGCTGACTTCCGCCTTCACGATGCTGCTGTCTATGAAGCATGGTACAGAAAGGAGCATAAGCACCCGGAGCTTCTGGATGAAGCGGTATATGGGCTTCCCGAGATCCATAGAGAGGATATAAAGGGAAAGAGGCTCATCGCCAATCCCGGCTGCTATACAACATGCACGATCCTCACTCTCTATCCGCTGGTGAGGAATGATCTCATAGATACCTCCACGATAGTGGTTGATGCGAAGAGCGGCACATCGGGAGCAGGCAGGGGAGAGAAGCTTGGCTCGATGTTCTGCGAGGTTAATGAGAGCATCAAGGCCTATGGCGTCGCTTCCCACCGGCATACACCTGAGATCGAGCAGGAGCTCTCTCTTGCAGCAGGACATAATATACTCCTTCAGTTCACTCCGCATCTTGTTCCGATGAATCGCGGTATTCTTTCCTGCTGCTATGCGCGTCTTAAGGCTGGTGTTGCAGAAGAGGATATAAGAAAGGCATATGGAATGTATCAGGGAGAACCATTCATAAGGGTTTCAGATGATCTTCCTGAGACAAAGTATGTCAAAGGCACGAATATGGTGGATATCAGCTTCAGGCTTGATAAGCGTACCGGGAACATAATCGCTATTGGAGCTATCGATAATCTTGTCAAAGGAGCTGCCGGTCAGGCAGTGCAGAATATGAATATAGTTTTCGGCCGGAAAGAGACCGAAGGACTTGAGAGGGCAGCAGGTGCTGCTTTCTGAAAGGAATAGTGTTATGGAAGTTATAGATAATGGAGGGGTGACTTCCCCGAAAGGTTTTCTTGCAGCAGGTATTCATGCAGGGCTGAAGAAGCAGAAGAAGGATATGGCTATGATCGTATCGGTCGCAGATGCTGCCGCAGCCGGTGCTTTCACTACGAACAAGGTCAAGGCGGCTCCTGTTCTCTGGGATATGAAGATACTGAAGGAGCCCAGGCATAGAGCAGTTGTCGTCAACAGCGGTAGTGCCAATGCATGTACTGCTGAAAGAGGATTGAAGGATGCAGGGGATAGTGCAGCATATGCTGCAGAACTGCTGGGAATAAAGCAGGATGAGGTCTTTGTCGCATCGACGGGAGTAATCGGTGTTCCGCTCGATATGGATAAGATAAGGAAAGGGATCTCAATGCTTGTCCCATCTCTATCTTCCGATGGGCACAGTGCGGCTGAAGCGATTATCACGACAGATACTTTTCCGAAAGAGGCAGCAGCATCCGTATCCATCAATGGGAAGACTGTGACGATAGGCGGAATGTCGAAGGGATCCGGCATGATACATCCGAACATGGCGACGACGCTTTCATTCATAACAACCGATGCAGCAATTGCCAAGGAGGATCTTCAGTCTCTTCTCGGGGAGACTGTTGATGATACCTACAACATGATATCAGTAGATGGCGATACCTCTACCAATGATACGGTTCTGGTGCTTGCCAATGGGCTTGCAGGGAATGATCCGATAAAGCCGGGAACAGAGGAGTGGGCACTGTTCGAAGAGACTTTCAGATATGTGCTCGGAACACTCGCCCGCTATCTTGCCCGTGATGGAGAGGGTGCTACGAGATTCATTGAGATGGATGTGGAGAATGCGCTGACGAAGAAGGATGCGAAGATCCTGGCAAGATCAGTGGTATCTTCCTCTCTTGTCAAGGCAGCATTCTTCGGAGCTGATGCGAACTGGGGACGTATTCTCTGCGCCATGGGGTATTCCGGTGCTGAATTCGACCCCTCTCTTGTCGATCTGTCTTTCACCTCTCCTGCTGGGACAATACAGGTTGTGAAGGGTGGAGAGCCTGTCCACTTTGATGAGGCAGAAGCAAAGAAGATCCTTTCTGAAAAGGAAATCACAGCAGTGGCGGATTGCCATCAGGGGGATGCCTCTGCTCAGGCATGGGGCTGTGATCTTACATATGACTATGTGAAGATCAATGGAGATTACAGGAGCTGAAATGTACGAGAAGGAAAGAGCTAAAGCGGATGTGCTCATTGAGGCTATCCCATACATAAGAAAGTTCGCAGGTACGACTGTTGTCGTGAAATACGGTGGCTCTGCTATGGTTGATGAGAAGCTGAAGAAATCAGTCATAAAGGATATCGCGCTTCTCAAGTATATCGGATTGAAACCTGTGATCGTCCATGGCGGTGGCAAGGAGATAACCGCTCTTCTTGACAGGCTTGGCAAGGAGACGAAGTTCGTTGATGGTCTGCGGGTTACCGATGCTGAGACTGCAGGGGTTGCGGAGATGGTCCTCTCAGGATCGATCGGCAAGAGCCTTGTGGAGAACCTTGAGTCGGTAGGAGTCGAGGCCTGCAGCATCAATGGAAAGGATGGCCATACTCTTCAGGCAAAGAAGAAGATCGACGACAAAGGCCGTGATCTTGGATTCGTCGGGGAGATATCGAAGGTTGATATCCATCTCATCGAGACGCTTCTTGATGCGGGATATGTTCCTGTCATATCCCCTGTGGGTGTCGATGCATATTCCCAGACATATAATATCAATGCAGACTATGCTGCTTCCGCTATCGCAGGAGCTCTCAATGCACAGAAGCTTGTATTCCTTACCGATGTTGAAGGCATCCTCCGCGATAAGGATGATCCATCGACGATCATAAGGCGCATGAATGCCAAGGAAGCTATCGATATGATTGCCGATGGTACAATCAATGGAGGTATGATACCTAAGGTGGAATGCTGCCTTGATGCGCTCTCAAAGGGCGTCAATACGGTCCATGTGCTTGATGGCAGGCTTCCTCATTCAATGCTTCTCGAGATATTCACAGCAGATGGAATCGGAACGATGGTCACACCGGAGGTGAAGAATGTCAAATAAGGAAATCATAGAGCTTGCAGGCTGCAATTACATGCACAACTATGCACAGTTCCCGATAGCGATAAAGTCAGGAAAGGGCATGTATGTGAAAGATGAGGATGGCAGGGAGTATCTGGATTTCGTAGCAGGAATCGCAGTCAATGCCCTCGGCTACGGTGATGAGGATGAGAAGAAAGCCCTTCAGAGCGTCATGGAGGCCGGTGTCTATCATACATCCAATCTTTACTACAACAGCCATGCTGTCCATGCTGCAGCGATGCTTAATGAGCTTGCAGGGTCGGACAGGGTGTTCTTCTGCAATAGCGGAGCGGAGGCCAATGAGGCTGCTCTGAAGATCGCAAGGAAATACGGCTCAGCAAAAGGCCGCAGCACGATAATCTCATTTGAGCATTCATTCCATGGAAGGACTTATGGCGCGATAACTGTAACAGGCCAGGAGAAGTACCATAAGGGCTTTGCCCCGATGCTCCCTGGGGTTGTTTATGCCAGGTACAATGACCTCGATTCGGTCAAAGCACTGATTGATGGTGATACAGCCGCTATCATTGCTGAACCGCTTCAGGGGGAAGGGGGGATAATCCCAGGCGATAAGGCATTCCTCGAAGGGCTTCGGAAGCTCTGTGATGAGAATGATATGCTTCTTATCTTCGATGAGGTCCAGTGCGGTCTTGGAAGGACCGGCAAGCCGTTCTGCTTCCAGAACTATGGCGTAACCCCTGATCTCCTGACATCTGCCAAGGCGCTTGGTGGCGGTCTTCCGATGGGTGCGTGCCTTGCTTTCGGGAAAGCTGCCGATGTATTCCAGCCTGGTGATCATGCTGCTACATTCGGAGGCAATGTGGCTGCTGCTGCCCTTGCCGAGGTTCTGCTTTCAAAGCTTCCATCCCTTTCCGAGGCAGTCAAGGCCAATGGAGAGTATCTGACGAAGAAGCTTGAGGAGATCGCTGCAGTGCATCCTGATAAAGTCACAGGCGTACGCGGCATGGGCTTCATGCAGGGACTGGATCTCTCTGTGTCTCCGCGCGATGTGATTTCGAAGTGCATGGATAAAGGTCTTCTGGTATGCTCTGCCGGATACACGGTCCTTCGCTTCGTTCCTCCTCTTATCGCAACCATAGCTGATATAGACAAAGCGGCTGCGATAGTCGATGAGGCATTATCTGAACTATAGAGAACGGAAGAATCCCTGATGGGGATTTTTCCATATCGGAAGGGATCTATGGAGCTTCAGAGGGATATAAGGATACTCAGATTCATGCACTACCGCATGAACTCCGCATTTGCCCTGTTTTCCCATGTTCTCCGTTATATTCTTCCATTCATCCAGCCTGTATCAGGAGTGAAAGAGGAAATACGGAGTATATGCGGTATGAAGTGCAGTATCTTCATTTCGGATTGTCAGGATAGGGGAACGCTGCTGAAAATCCATGGAGGAGCTTTTTCCAGTCCGGCAGCGCCGTACCATAAGAAGAATGCTTCCCAATATGCGAAAGCGGGGTACTGTGTAATCATGCCGGATTATCCTCTTCTGCCGTTCCATCACCACCCCGAGGCTCTTGATAAGCTCATAGTGCTTGCCAGTAGCATTCCGGATCTCTCTGTAATCGAAGGAGATAGTGCAGGAGGATTTCTTGCCATTCATACTGCATCGGCAATGAAGAATAAACCGGATCTGATGCTGATATATCCGGTTGTAATGCCTTCGGAAGAGACTGAGTCCATGAGAAGATATGTCTCGGCTCCAATGTGGAACAGCATGAATAACCGGTGGATGGCCAGGCATTATCTTGAAGGTCAGACCGTGCCTGCATATGATCTGTCAGGAATCGGCAGGGTATTTGTCGAGACAGCTGAATATGATCCTCTGCATGATGAGGGTATGATGATAGCCTCAGAGCTTTCCTTGGCTGGTGCTTCTGTAGAGCTTTCTGAAACCAAGGGCACAGTCCATGGCTATGACTTTCTCTGGCGGACACCATTTGCCAGACAGATGATGGAAAAGCGTCTGCTCTGGCTGGAAGGAAAATGATCCGGCAGGGAATGGTAAAGCTGATATGATTCAGGACTCTTCTGGTACGTTCACGTTTCCGATGAGCCAGTAGGATGCTGTCTGCATTTTGTGCATCCTGATGTAGTTCTCCAGACCATTGTAATCCCGGTCCTCAATCAGCCTGATAATCTGTTCATGCTCTGCATTGGATTCTTTCATGCGTACCGGACTGCCAAAGAATACCTGTTTTGTTATCTCGCTTCGTCTCCATAGATTTTCCAGAAGCTTGATCAGTGTCGCATTGCCGCAGTTTAGACAGATGAGCTCATGGAATTGTATATTCAGCTTGGAATACTCTTCTGTTGCATTCCTGTTCAAAGCATCCTTCATCTCTGCATTCAGCCGTTTGAGCTCATTGATATCATTTTTCTTGAGATAGCTGAGAGCCAGCCTTGATGCAAATCCTTCCAATACAGCTTTGACCTGTATCAGCTGGAATACATCCATGTGGTTGATCCCTGCGGCAAATGCTCCCTGATTCGAAGAGAAGACCACGTATCCATCGCCCTCAAGCTGTCTCAGTGCTTCCCTTACAGGGATTTCGCTTACATGGCATTCAGATGCAAGCTGGGAAATATTGAGATGATCACCGGATTTGTATTCCTTTGCCATGAATTGCCTGAGAATATATTCATATACTATTTCCCGTTTAGATTTCTTGGGCGTTTTATCCATTCTGAACTCCTTTATAGGTCTGCCGGCTTCCTTTAGTTAGGATAAGCGATTCCGTCCATTCATCTAATCAATTTTAACCGCATTTAGACAAGTTCTTTCAGGTTCGAGGCCTGTGGAAAAAGCGAAATAATATATTTATTGACTCATATAATATATGATTTATAATCAATTCTAGATTCTATTCATCGAGGTTGGCATAGGAAAATGAGCACAAGGTATTACAAAGAAGATGAGTATTGGGTAAGTCCATTCAATTTCAAGGAAGGAAGCGAAGCTGACCAGCTCAAGGGCAGAGCTGTTGAAATCCATGATGCTACGCTGAGAGATGGGGAGCAGACTCCTGGTGTGGTTTTCTCAAAGGATGATAAGGTCGCAATCGCGGAGAAACTCATTGAGGCTGGTGTCACAAGAATAGAAGCAGGAATGCCCGCAGTCTCAAATATGGATTATGAGGCTGTTGCCGAGATCTCCAGGAGATTCCCTGAAGCCAAAGTCTATGCTTTTGCCCGCGCTATGAATCAGGATATTGATATGGCCCGTGATGCAGGAGCAACCGGGGTTGTCATCGAAATACCAATTGGCGAGCCAAAACTCAAGTACCAGTTCAACTGGACATGGGAGAAGGTGCTTGAGAAGAGCATCGGATGCATCAATTATGCTAAGTCCCAGGGGCTAAAAGCTGTTTATTTCCCGTATGATACAACAAGGGCGGATGAGGATGATCTGGATAATCTCATCAAGGGGCTTATGGAAAATGCCGTGCCTGATTCAATCGGCGTTGTCGATACAATGGGCTGTGCTACAGCCTCCGCAATACAGTATCTGGTAAAGAAATTCAAGACTATGATGAATGGAATCCAGGTAGAGGTCCATACGCATAATGATTTCGGTACAGCTGTGGCCAATGAGCTTGCAGGTCTCATGGCAGGTGCGGATGTCCTTCATTCCTGCGTCAATGGCATGGGTGAGAGAACCGGGAATGCAGCGACAGAGGAGCTAGTCCTGAATCTTCAGATGCTCTATGGATATGAAGATAAGTATGATCTGAAGAAGCTTCAGCCTCTGTGCGATCTTGTTTCTTCTCTCTCTGGAATTCCATTTGCTCCAAATAAACCATTCTGCGGTCCCAGGAATTACACCAGAGAATCCGGAATAGGTGTTGATCTTGTCATGAAAAAGCCATTAGCCATGTTCGCTACTTCTCCTTCCTATTTCGGAAAGACCGCAGAGGTCGCGCTCGGAAAGAAGAGCGGCAAGCTTTCTGTTGAGTATTACCTTGAGAAGATGGGCATAAAGGCCGATGCTGATCAGGTTGCTCAGATCCTGGCATTGGTCAAGGATAAAGGAATCAAGGAGAAGCGTCTCCTTACCATATCTGAGTTCGAAGAGCTTGTGAAAGAAGTGATCTGAGGCTTTGATGAACGATAAGAACGATCTGCTGAAATCCAAAAGAATGAATGCGCTGCTTGGCGGGGGGCAGGAAAAGGCTGCCAAGCAGAGGGCAATGGGGAAAATGACTGCCAGAGAGAGGATCGCCTATCTCTGCGATCCATCGTCATTCATGGAGATCGGTACATTTGTCAGGCATAACTGCCAGGACTTCTCAATGGCTGATGAATGCTTTGAGGGCGATGGTGCAGTGACCGGCATCGGAACCATAGAGGGGAGGAAAGTCTGTGTATATGCACAGGACTTCACTGTCATGGGAGGATCTCTTGGCAAGATGCATGGCAGGAAGATTGCCCGGTTGCTGGATGTGGCTCTGACATTGAAGGTTCCTGTGATCGGACTTAATGATTCAGGTGGAGCGAGGATCCAGGAGGGCGTGGATAGTCTCAGCGGTTATGGTGAGATTTTCTATCGGAATTCCAGAGCATCAGGTATTATTCCGCAGATAACCGCAATCATGGGACCCTGTGCTGGAGGTGCTGTCTATAGCCCTGCCTTGACCGATTTCATCTTCATGGTTGACCGGACCAGCCAGATGTTTATCACAGGTCCGCAGGTCATAAAGGCTGTGACAGGGGAGGAGATCGATGCACAGAGCCTCGGGGGCTCTATGACTCATTCTGGTATCAGCGGTGTATGCCAGTTCGCGTTCCCTGACGACAGTTCCACATTGGATGGAATAAAGAGACTGCTGGCATATCTCCCGCAGAACTGCTATGAGAAGCATAGGGCTCCTGTCTTTGGCGATATTCCCCTTGACCCGGGATTCTCAGCAGTTGTTCCGACGTCAGCGAAGAAATCATATGATATGAAGAATGTGATTTCTCTCATAGCTGATGACTGGATGGAGGTCTCTGAGCATTATGCCAGGAATATCATCACGGCTTTTGCCCATATCGGGGGGATGAGTATAGGAATCGTTGCCAGTCAGCCTAACTGCATGGCTGGGTGCATAGATATAAATGCCTCTGATAAGGCTGCCCGGTTTATCAGATTCTGCGATTCATTCAATATTCCGATTCTTACGCTGGAGGATGTAACGGGATTCCTGCCTGGGATTGCTCAGGAGAAGGGGGGAATCATCAGGCATGGGGCCAAGATGATATATGCATACAGTGAATGCACCGTCCCTCTTGTGACTGTGATTCTGCGCAAAGCATATGGAGGCGCTTATATCAGCATGGCTTCCAAGGAGCTAGGCGCTGATATGGTCTTTGCATGGCCAGATGCGGAGATAGCTGTAATGGGGAGCGAAGGTGCTGTGAATATCTTATACAGAAAGGAGATAAAATCAGCCCCGGATCCTGTGTCATTCAGAGCAGCGAAGATGGAGGAATATGAGGAGAAATTCTCCAATCCATATCAGGCAGCGAAAAATGGCTATGTAGATGACGTAATCCTGCCTGAGGAGACAAAGCGCAAGGTCCTGTATGCATTTGCAGCCTTGGATGGCAAGGAAAAGCACAGTCCTGAGAAGAAGCACGGCAATATTCCGCTTTAACGGTTAATCTATTGAAATAGGGAGTGAATGATAATGAGAAAGTTTATTGACATCAGTCTTCCTCATGAAAACGGTGGTACAGAACCTTATCCGCCAACGATTGAATTCTCCGAC
This sequence comes from uncultured Spirochaetaceae bacterium, assembly GCA_944389015.1. Lineage (GTDB taxonomy): Bacteria > Spirochaetota > Spirochaetia > Sphaerochaetales > Sphaerochaetaceae > Ornithospirochaeta. The sequence goes on along the minus strand of CALXKS010000054.1, from coordinate 50,069 downwards.
CATAAGGCAGGCGCTGCAAGGCTGGCAAAACTTGCAGGGGTGGAACCTACCGATTTCCCTTCCGGCATGGCTCTGGCGACAGATAAGATCTCCGGAAGCAGCCATTCAGGAACGCATATCGATGCTCCATGGCATTATAGTCCTATCTGTGAAGGCAGGAAGTCCAGAAGTGTGGATGAAGTTCCTCTTGAGTGGTGCTATGGCGATGGCGTTGTTCTGGATATGAGATATAAGAATCCTGGGGATGAGATCACAGTTGATGATCTGAAAGCAGCCCTGAATAAGATCGGATATACGCTGAAGCCCCTTGATATCGTACTGCTTCATACCGGCTGTGATAAATACTGGGGTACGGATACTCCTACATATCTGAAAATGCAGTCAGGTCTTGGCATTGCTGGCCTGGATTGGCTTCTGGACCAAGGTATAAAATGCATAGGAATCGATGCCTGGACACTTGATAGGCCTGTTGGAGCTATGGCAGAAGAGTACAGGAAGACCAAGGATAAGAACGTTCTATGGGCAACTCATCTCCACGGAAGGGAAAGGGAGTACCTTCAGATTGAGAAGCTCTGCCATCTTGAGGATATTCCCAAGCCATTTGGTTTCACAGTCTCGGCATTCCCCTGTAAATTCAAGGGAGCGACAGCAGGGTGGACACGTGCAGTCGCAATCATAGAGGAATGAATTCTTCATCGGTATCTCACGGCATGCTTCCGGCCTTCATTGGCTGGAAGCTTCGTTTTATTCCTTTCCAGCTTTTGCTTCATTTTCATCCATAAAACTCAGAAGAAGCTTAAGGGATGAATTATCGGAGTATTTTGACCACATAGATAAGACTGGCAGACTGGGGTTCTCATCGGAAAATGAGTATTGCTTCATCTTCGGGCTTCCGATTACATTGCTGTTCGCATTTGCAAGCGTTGCCCCGAATCCCGATTCAACAAGGGCATAGACATCATCAGGGCTGTCTACCTCCATTATTATATTGGGAATGAAGCCGTGTTTTTCAGAGAGTGAGATCAGTCTTTGCTGTACCAGCGGGGCAGAGAGATGATTCAGTATTACAAGAGGTATTCCTTTTATCGCCTCGAATGGGATCCTGCCTTCCGCATCTGTCTGGAATTCCATTGATGAGGGGGCAACGAGTTCATGCTTCGTAAGTCCGATCACCCTCTCCATAATGGTAGGATTGGTTCTCTTGACATCATTCTCCAGAATCCTTGTGAAGCATATCGCCATATCTATTGTTCCTTCATCCAGACCCGCCAGAATACTGCTATAACCCATCTTCGTCAGGGTGATATGGATGTCCGGATACTTTTTCCTGAATGGTTCTATTATCGGATGGACCCAGGACCTCAGATTGCTGATGTATCCTATATCGAGTTTGCCGACTTTGCCGGCTTTCATTCTTTCCGCATGCAATTGCATTGCGTTGCAGTCATTGAGTATTTTCTTTGCAAGAGGCAGGATTTCCTTTCCCTGGGATGTCAGCTTGACAGTGTGCTGATTCCTTTCGAATAATCTTATTCCAAGTTCATTCTCCAGTGATTGTATCCTTCTGCTCAGAGCAGGCTGGCTGATATGCACGTAATCTGATGCGATAGAGAAATTCAGATGTTCGGCTACAGCATCAAAACAGGCAAGCTGTGAGAAATCCATATGTCTTATCTCCTTGGAAAAACTAAGATTTTGTTAATTAATTTTATTATAACTTTCGTGCATAACAATATGCAATAAATCAATTTCACAACACAGAGAAACAGATATCTAATATTTATAACAACAGGAGAAAAAGAGGCTCAATTGATTATGTCAATTGTGAATCATGTTTTCATTCCCAAGGAGGATTTGATGGCGGATCAGATTCCTGTATGGAAAACAGAATGGTCTTCTGGTAAGGAAGAGGATAGCTTTATAGTATATAATCCTGTCGATGGAACTCCTTATGCGAAAGTCATGGGCTCTGATTCAGATGGTGTCAAAGCATGTGTCAAAGCTTCTGATAAAGCATTCAGAAAGTGGAAGAAACTGTCACCGCATGAGCGCGGAAAGTACTGCAAGCAGGCTGCAATTGCCTTGAAGGACTATGCAGAGGAGATCGCCAGAATAGAGACAGAAGAGGTCGGGAAGCCTATAGATGTTTCCCGTGCGGATGTCAGAAGATGCATCGAGGCTTTTGATTTCTTCGGCGGCCTGGTCGGTAACATACCCAGTGATCTATATGAGCTTGGCGTCCTTAATGCAGAGATCTATCAGGAGCCTTTCGGCGTAGTTGCTGGGATAATTCCTTTCAACTGGCCTCCTCTCCATACTGGAGCGAAGATTGCCCCAGCAGTTGCGGCAGGAAACACTATAATACTCAAACCAGGCGATCAGGCTCCATTATCCGTCATGAAGATCGTCGAAGTTGTTCAGACTGTTTTCCCGGAAAATGTTGTTGAGCTTGTAGCTGGTCCTGGGATAAAGGCCGGACAGGTCCTGACCACGGATCCTCTTGTTAAGAAGATCTCATTCACCGGTTCAGACAATGGAGGGAGAGCGATCATTAAGCAGAGCGCAGACAATCTTACTCCATGCGTGATGGAACTGGGCGGTAAGAATGCATTTGTCGCATTTGATGACTGCGATATAGACAGGGCTGTCGCCACTGCTTTTGAGGGGGCCTTCTACAACAATGGAGAGGCCTGTACAGCCACATCCAGAATTCTTGTCGACAGGAAGATACTGCAGGAATTCACAGATAAATTCATTGCGATGATGGATAATCTTGTAGTCGGAGACGGACTTGATCCGAAGACATCTGTGGGCCCGGTGGTTACTAAAGCCCATATGGATAAGATCATGGCATTCATCGATATTGGTGTGAAGGAAGGGGCAACGCTTGCAAAGCAGGTTCCTGTTCCCTCAGAGGGAAGAATGAAGAATGGGTATTTCGTTCCGCCGACTCTTTTTACCGATGTCTATACAAAGATGACAATTGCCCAGAAGGAGATATTCGGACCGGTTACAGCGATTATGCCATTCGACGGAGAGGAGGAAGCGATTGATATCGTGAACGATACGGATTTCGGTCTGATATCTGTGATATTCACAGAAAGCCATCCCCGGGCAATGAGAGTCACGAGGGCTTTGGACTGCGGTTGCGTTTATATCAATAATTTCTATCGTCTGGGTGCGCAGTGTGTTCCGTTCGGAGGTAATAAAGCAAGCGGATTCGGCAGGGAGAGATGCGCTGATACGCTTCTGGAATTCACAAGGTCCAAGACTGTCAGGATTCCATCAGGACTTGGTGATATCCCGGCATGGCGCCATTGCATGAAGAAAGAGAACTGAAAAAAAGGAAACAAAATAAAAGGAGGAGAAGATGAAGAGAATCGTCGCTATTGCACTTGTTGCTATCATGGCATGTGCATTCGTTTTCGCAGGCGGGAATTCAGAAGGCTCTCAGGGAGGAGAAGTCAGGCTGGTTGTCGGTTCTGGACCTATCGGCGGTGCTTTCTACCCAATAGCAGGAGGTATTGCAGCTATCATCAATGATTATGTTGATGGGGTTTCAGCTACTGTACAGGTCACAGCTGGCGGTGTTGAGAATACACGTCTTCTTGGACAGGGAGAGCTTGATATCGGGCTCTCCGCAGGACAGCAGAGCTATGATGCTGCAACCAATTCCGGAATGTTCGCCGGTGAGAATCTCGATATAAAGGTACTCGGAGCCCTGCATGCCTCTGTTATGCAGATAATCGTTCTTGCTGACTCAGATATCTATGATTTCGAGGATCTCAAGGGAAAGAAGGTGGCTATCGGCGAAGCAGGCGGCGGTGCAGAACAGCTGTTCCGCGAGCTGATGGGTGTTCTTGGATGGACAGAAGATGATGTAACAATGGTCTATCTGCCATATGATCAGGCAATGGATCAGCTTGGTGATGGACTTATTGATGCAGGCTGTGTTTACTCAGGTGTCCCTGCATCTGCAGTCACGAACCTTGCCTCAAGAAGAGCTGTGAGGATGGTCAATGTACCACCGGAGACACAGGAACTCTGGGTTGCAAATGTCGATCCGTTCCTCAATGTCTTCGAGGAATTCCCTGCAGGTACATATGCAGGTATGGATGTTCCGGCAACAACAGCTGTAGCCCGTATCCAGCTTGCAGCAAGAGGTGATCTTGATGAGGATCTCTGCTATAAGATCACAAAAGCTTTGTATGAGAATCTTGATGTTCTTTATACATATCATGCATCTGCAACGAGCATCACAAGAGAGGCAGGTGCAAATATCGTAGGAGCGCCAGCTTCTGAAGGTGCAATGAGATATTTCAAGGAAGCCGGTCTTGTGACTGAGTAGGAGTCCGGCACTAGTTCTCCGGGGCAGGTGATACCTGCTCCGGATCCCTTCCCTTAAAAAGAGGTTATTATGTTATCAGAAAACAAAACAAGCCCAGAGAAGTTCCTCACCTGGACGATTTACATATTGGCTCTTGTCGGTGGTTTGATCCATATGTGGAACAGTGCAGTCGGAACAATCTCCGCCTTCCAGATGAGACCGCTTCATCTTGCTATCATTGGTGCGCTTGCGGTTCTCGTTGATCTTGAGAAGCTTATAAAATCAAAGAAGTCATCTTCTGCTGTCAAGGTGCTTTTGGTCATATTGAACCTGTTCATGCTGTTCTGTGTTCTCTATGGAGTGAAAGAGCTTCTTTTCAACTATGATGAGATTGCCAGAACTGCTGGAAAGATAACACCATCAATTGTTATCTGCAGTACTTTGCTGATCATCTCGATCCTGTATTTCACAGAACGCAAAGTAGGACTTGCTCTCCCCGTCATTTCATTCATATTCCTGATCTATGCTCTTTTCGGGCATCTGATTCCAGGTATTCTCGGGCATAGCAGGTTCTCGTACAACAGAATCGCATACTTCCTGTATGTAAATGGAAATGGAATATTCGGAACAGCAATCGATACTTCAGCCAGGTACCTTGTTCTGTTCATGATCATGGGTCAGTTCATTGAGCTCAGCGGTACAAGCAAGCTTTTCATGGCTTTGGCTGATCTGGTTTCAAGCAAGGTCCGTGGTGGTGCTGCGAAGTCTTCTGTTGTCGCCAGTGCTCTTTTCGGAACAATCTCTGGAACACCGATTGCGAATGTAATGGTCACCGGAGCGTTCACGATTCCGATGATGAAGAAGAGCGGATTTGAGGACAGCTTTGCAGGAGCTGTTGAAGCAACTGCATCTACCGGAGGTCTTATCATGCCGCCGATGATGGGAGCAGGTGCATTCGTCATGGCGGAGCTGCTCGGTGTTGGCTATGACAGTATAATGGTCGCAGCGATCATTCCTGCTATCCTCTACTATTTCTCAATCTATGTGGCGATTGACTTCTATGCTGCCAAGAATAATATCGGCAAGGTCGAGCACGTTGATGTCGCAGATGTAAAGAAGAGGATCAGGACCTACATCCATACGATCATCCCACTCTGTCTCTTTATTGTCAGTGTAGTCATGGGATATTCAGTTTTCAGGAGTGCTATCATCTGTATCGTTCTTACTCCATTTGTTGCGGCAATCCGCAAAGAGACAAGAATGAGCTTCAAGCAGATCCTCGATGGCATTGTCGGAGGAATGAAGGATACAATCAGCCTTGGAGCAGCATGCGCATGTGCAGGAATCATTGTCGGAGTGATATCCCTCACCGGTTTTGGTTTCTCCTTCGCCCAGCTTCTCGGACTCTTTGAGAATATACCTATAATGGCACTGATCATAACGATGCTTGTATGTATCGTCATGGGAATGGGCATGCCAGCTGTTGCTTCATATATGATTACAGCAACGATTGCTGCGACAACATTGATCAATATGGGCTTTGACTCCATGGCAGTCCACATGTTCATTTTCTACTTCTCATGCTTCTCGTCTGTCACTCCTCCTGTAGCGCTTGCAAGCTATGCAGCGGCAGGACTCGCCGGAACCAATCCTATGACAACAGGATGGAAGGCTTTCAGACTGGCTCTGGTAGCATTTATCTGTCCATACTTCTTTGTATATTCTCCTGCTCTCATCGGACAGAGCGGCGCCCTTGCCTCTATCGCACTTCTGCCGACGACCATCATTGGCACATTCGCCTTTGTATGCGGTATAAGCGGATATTTCTTCGGAAGGATGGACAACATCTTCTTCAGGATCCTCATGATCTTAGGTGGATGTCTCCTGATAGACCCAGGTATTGCGACTGATCTTATTGGAGTAGCCTGTATCGCAGTGACTGCTGTTTATCGTTTCCTCATCAAGAAAGGACCGGATCAGCCGAGGGCCATTGCATGAAAACGAGAAACGTGGAATTTGATCTCTCCAGGAATAATGTCTGCCTGCTGCTGATCGACATGCAGAATGAGTTTCTGAGCAAGGATGGATACTTTGCAGTAGAGAAGAACTGGCCAGTCGATGCAATGAAACCGCAGCTGGAGAACTGTGTGAAGCTTAAGGCTGCGGCAAAGGCTGCAGGGTGCAAGGTTATGTATACCGCCACTGGATATGCGAAAGATGGCAGTGACGCATATGTGAATAATCACAGTATTCTTCCGTTGATCTTCCTGGATTCCGATGGCAGTCCCAGAACGGCCGATGCGGCTGCAATCAAGGACACCTGGGGTGCAGAGATCGTGCCAGAGCTTGCTCCGGATCCAGAGGATTATGTTGTCCATAAACAGCGGTTCAATGCGTTCTATCAAACGGAGCTTGAGATGATGCTCAGATGCAGCGGGATCAAGACGTTGATTGTCTGCGGGCTTATTACCGAGGTATGCGTTGAAAGCACAATACGGGAGGCTTTCATCCGTGATTTCGATGTCATAGAGGTCTCTGATGGAGTCGCGAGCTGGAGCCAGAAAAGACATGAAGCCAGCCTGGAGAATGTTGAGTTCAGTTACGGAAGGGTCTGTGATACGGAAACCGTGCTGAAGATGCTTGAGGCCAGAAAGCAGAAGCTCGGCCTCTGAAGAAGAAGGAAATAATATGGCAAAAACAAGTATTATCGAGGCGTTCAATAGAGATGTGAAGAATATGGGCGATACAGTCTTTGGACACTGGATGCCCAGAATGGTCGTCGCCGGTGTTGATATGTGCGATGTCCTGAGAATCCGCGGAAAGAATCCTACATGGGAAGAATGGCCATATCTTTGGAAGGAGCTTGGAGATACTCATCAGGCTCTTGGCGATGAAGCCCTGGCAAAAGGCCATTATGAGACAGCAGGAAGCGAATACAGGATGTCGAATCTCGCATACCACTATGGTCACTTCATGCTTTTTGACAGACCGGAGCTTAAGTATGAGCTTATGAAAATGAGCATGGCAGTCATTGATAAAGGTCTTCCTTATCAGAGGCATCCGGGTAAGAGAGTATATCTTGATTGCGATCAGTGGAAGATTCCCTGCTTTGTATTCGAGGTAGAGAATGCTAATGGCCGTATGGTCCTTCTGACAGGCGGGGCTGATGCGAACAAGGAAGAGATGCTCAGCTTTGCAGATGTTTTCCTTGATAGAGGCTTATCTGTATTGATCATGGATGGTCCAGGGCAGGGGGAGGCCGCCTATACTGCTCCATATAGAAGATCAACTCATAAGCGTTTCGTGGATACGACTGTCGATTACATGAAGAGTCTCGGATATGACAAGCTTGCTGTCGGAGGTATCAGCATGGGCGGTCATTTCTGTCCAAGAGCTGCTGCGATAAACCATAGTTTCAAGGCTGCATTCGGAGTTGGCGGACCGTTCGACATGCGTGATCTTACGACAAAGATGGACAATCTCTTCATTGGTGATTTCGGACATGTCATGGGCGTTGAGTATCTGGAGGATCTTGTCGAGATCGTCAAGGATGAGTGCTCTCTCAAGGATGTAATCAAAGATCTCGTATGCCCGCTTATGATAATCCATGGCGATCAGGACAGGATCTGTGATTACAATATGTCAAAGGAGATCGTTGATGGCAGCAGCTCTGTTGAGCCGCATCTTATTGTCATCAAGGGCGGAAACCATGTCTGCAACAATTATGTATATAAATACAGACCAGTGATCGCTGATTGGCTTGTGGAGAAACTCGTCTGATTCTGTCAGGGGGAGACTATGAAGAGATGCATTGATGTTCACGCTCATATTCTCCCTGACTGTTTTATCGAAGCAGTCAGGAGCGGGAATATCGAAGATGTCAGATTCGAGAATAGGGAAAGCGGGAAGGAAGTCCTGATCTTCGGGACTTCTCCACATCCTTTCAATGGTCTTTTCCATGATCAGAATGCACAGATTGGGTGGATGGATAGGAATGGTATCACAGATCAGTTTATTTCCATCGGTCCAAGACTGTTCTTCTATGACCGTCCTCTGGAGTTCGCCGCGCCATTCTGCAGAATGTGCAACGATGAGATCCTGGATCGCAGCAGAAAGAGCAATGGACGTATTCATCCTGTCGGGGGAGTTCCCATGCAGGATGTATCCACAGCTATAGAGGAAATCCGCTATCTGAAGGATCAGGGGGTATCCGTTGTCCAGATAGGGGCAACTGTGAATGATCTGAATCTTGATGATGAGTCTTTCATTCCTTTTTATAAGGCTGTGTCGGATGCAGGGGTCATTCTCCTTATTCATCCTCTGATAGAGAATTCAAATATCAGGACAAAGCGGCATCATCTTGGGAATGTTGTCGGGAATCCATTCCAGACAACAGCTGCTGCATATAATCTGATTGCAGGAGGCATATTCGACAAAGTGCCCGGACTTCAGGTCCTTCTGGTTCATGGGGGAGGATTCATCCCATACCAGCTTGGCAGGCTGGACCATGCCTATGAAGTGAGGCCTCGGGCAGAGTTTCTGTGCATGCATGAACCATCATGGTATGTGAACAGGAATCTGCTGTTCGACAGTCTTCTGTTTGATAGGACAATGATAGAGATGCTTCTTGCTATTGCTGATCCATCGCGGGTCATGTTCGGAACTGATTATCCATATGATATGGCTGATACGGACTCGTTTCTTACCCTCGGCAATGACGATGCAATCGAAATGATTTCATATAGGAATTCCGAGAGGATTCTGCTTTCAGCAGCAGAGAGATAATCCGATTTTCTCTTCCTTCAGTGAGCAGGTCATATTCATCATTATCCTGCTCACTGTTCTTGATTTACAGGTAGCTCAGCGTAAGATCATCATAGACAGTCACTGAATAGACTTCCTGCGCTGTATTTGTGCCTGTCTCCATATTCCTTGATGAGAAAGTGAGTGTTACATGCCCCGGAGCTGTGCCGATGAATGTGAAGGCATGTTCTCCACTGTTGTTCAGAGCGGATGCTGTCAGCTCAATGTGGCCCGATCCCATCTGTCCCCACACCCATTGGAAACCGCTTCCCGGATTCTCCGGGAGCATTATGGTTATCTCAGTACGGTCTCTATCAGCATCGCTTGTTGATGCACAGCCGGTAAGAACAAGAAGAACAATTGCGATAGCTGATATGATTCTCTTCATTCAGAAGCACCCTTGATTGCATTTATGATGGATAGATAGAGTTCCTTCGTTTCCTGCCAGTCCCCAGCTATCTTCTCTTCGCTGACTTCCTCTATGCGGCCAGCACGCTCTGCCAATGCCTTTATGCCAAGCTTCTCTGCATTCTTTCGAAGCGTATGGGCAAGCTTCCTTGCACCTGCATAGTCATTGTCTGCGATGCATGTGTCGATTGATGATGATACATCTGATCCGGCGAAGGAAAGGAGCTTCTCGCGGACTATGCTCACATCTCCGCAGAAATCCTCCATCACGCCTTCATAATCCATTCCTATTCTGTCTGCAATTGCTCTGATGTTCATAATTTAAATATGATTGAACTGAATCCTCCCGTCAATGGGAGGATTCATGTAATTTCCCTGTGTTTTCAGGAAAGCACTCCGTAGATTCCGTTTATAGTCACTATCAGGATGATTACGGGAAGGATATAAGAGCAATAGACTCTCAGCCATGCTGGGAACTTGAATCCATTTCCTATATCAGCTTCATCGATGAAGTTCTTCCATCCCCAGCCCTTCTTCATTGTGCAGAAGAATACGAAGGCCATGCTTCCAAGCGGGAGAATCAGGTTGGAGACAAGGAAGTCCTCAAGATCAAGAACACCGGTTCCTTCGCCGAAAGGCTGGAATCCTGAGAGTACATTGAAACCGAGGACGCAGGGGATTGAAAGGAAGAAAAGCAGTATGAAATTCAATATTACAGCATTCTTCCTTGTCCAGCCTCTGTTATCCATCCAGTATGAGACAATGTTCTCAAAGACAGCTATAAGCGTTGAAAGCGCAGCGAATATCATGGCAAGGAAGAAGAACGCTCCCCAGATATTGCCTGCCGGCATCCTCGTGAACACGTTAGGCAGTGATACAAACAGAAGGGCAGGGCCTGTACCGGCTTCTACGCCGAAAGCCGAACATGCCGGGAAGATTATGAAGCCAGATAGAAGTGCAACCGTAGTATCAAGGCAGATGATCTTTATAGTCTCTCCGCCGAGTGTATGCTCATTGCTGAAATAGGATCCGAAGATCGCCATTGCCCCGATTCCGAGGGAGAGGGTGAAGAATGCCTGTCCCATTGCTGCGAATATGGATTCGGAAAGGCCATACTCATGTACAAGATTCCCGAAATCAGGACGGATATAGAACAGAAGTCCTTCACGGCTGTCCGGAAGGAGACAGGAATGGATTGCAAGAATGAACATGAGCACAAAAAGAATCATCATCATGACCTTTGTTATCTTCTCGACGCCGTTCTTAAGTCCGATGATGACAATTCCAGCTGTCAGCAGCAGGGCTATGGCCATATAGACAATCTGAAGCAGTGGATCTGCGGTCAATGCACCGAAGAAGGTAGAGACATCAGCTGTTGTGAATGAACTTGATATCCCTCCTGTCAGGAATGATACGAAGTAGTAGATCAGCCAGCCTGTAAGCACAGAATAGAACATCAGCAGGATGTAGTTCCCCGCTACTGCTGCTGGTCCGATGAGGTGCCATTTCGTCCCCCTGGGTTCCAGAGTCTTTAAAGCTCCTGCGATATTCTTCCTTCCTGCTCTTCCGATTGCGAACTCCATTGTCATTACCGGAAGTCCGATAAGCAGAAGGAAAATAAGATATATGAGAACGAATGCCGCTCCGCCATACCTTCCTGTGATGTATGGGAAGCGCCATACGTTTCCCAGTCCGATTGCGCATCCAGCTGAAAGCAGAATGAAGCCCAGCCTGGATGATAGTCTTTCACGTTCCATGTAAACCTCGTTTTATCAGATGTTCCTTACTGGATACCTTGGATCGCTTGTCGCGAGTATGCCAAGCTTCCTGATTCCAGAACTATCTCCCGGAGATGGTATATGGGTCAAGTGCACTTCCGCATTTTTCAGCAGCGGCAGTGCTTTCATGGCTTTTGCTGCATCTTCGCTGACAGATGCGCTCATCGCAAGTGCGATCAGGATCTCATCGAGATTCATGCTGACACCTTTTCCGGAAAGGATATCCCTCTTCATGGCGGTTATGCTCTTTATGACGTCCGCCGCGATCAGATCCCTTTCTTTCGGAATTCCCGTCATTACCTTCAATGCATTCAGCAGAAGGGCGGAGCAGGCATGGAGCATTTCTGAGTTGTGGGCCGTGACAATCGTACCATCGGGAAGTTCGATGGCAGCAGCGCAGACAGTTCCGTTCTTGCCTTTGCCTTCCTTGATTGCCTTCTCCAGAGCTTCCCTTGCAGGAGCGACAACGGCTCTGTCCTCCTCGGTCAGAGAGCATTTATCCATGATTGCGCTGATCCTGTTGACTGTGTTCTCATCAGCAAGCCCTGATATGTAATCCGATCTGATCTGGAAGCTTCTGCGGATTATCTCCTGACGTCCTGCTTCCCTGCAGACTTCATCATCCGTTATGCCGAAGCCGCATCTGTTGACGCCCATATCGGTAGGGGATTTGTATATGCAGCTCTCTCCTGTGATCTTCTCAAGGATTCTTGCAAGAATGGGAAAAGCCTCAAGGTCACGGGAATAGTTGACTGCGATCTTTCCATATGCATTGAGATGGAAATGATCGATGAGGTTCACATCTCCGATATCCGCGGTTGCTGCCTCGTATGCGATATTCACAGGATGATCCAGCGGCAGATTCCAGATAGGGAAGGTCTCAAGCTTCGAGTAGCTTGGCTTCTGGCCCATCTTCGCTTCATGGTACATCTGTGAAAGGCATGTTGCGAGTTTCCCTGATCCCGGTCCCGGAGCTGTTACGATCACTACAGGGGCGTCCACAGGAATATATTCATTCTTGCCATATCCATTCTCTGAGACGACCACATCAATATTCGCAGGGTATCCAGGCGTCTTCGGATGCGTATAGACATTGATTCCGCGGCGCTCAAGCTTCTCCTTGAAAACTGTAGCTCCAACCTGATCCTCATATCTTGTGATCACGACTTTGTTGCAGATCAGACCATATGAGGCGAAATCATCGATCATCTTGAGGACATCGGCGTCATAGCTGATTCCGAAGTCCGAGCGTATCTTTCTCTTCTCTATGTCCCCTGCATAGATGCAGATTATTACATCCAGCTTGTCTTGCAGGGACTGGAAGACCTTCAGCTTGTTACTTTCATCGAAGCCTGGAAGGACTCTCGATGCATGCTTGTCGTGAAGAAGCTTGCCTCCGCACTCTATATAGAGGCGTCCGGAAGAATTCCGGACCCTCTCAAGTATGTATCGGGACTGCTCCTCTACGTATTTTCTGCTGTCGAAGCCTGTTTTCTGCATTATACGTAGCCTTCTGCCAGCATCGCGCGGGATACTTTCATGAAGCCTGCAATATTCGCACCATCGACGAAGTTGTTCTTCTCCGAGTACTTCTCTGCAGCTTCCGAGATATTCCTGTAGATGCTGTTCATGATGTTTCTCAATTCCTGATCGACCTTTTCACGTGACCAGGTCATTCTTGCAGAGTTCTGTGCCATCTCAAGACCTGATACCGCAACACCGCCGGCATTCGCAGCTTTCGCAGGTGCAAGAAGCACTCCGTTACCCATGAGGATCTTCTCAGCTTCTACTGAGCAAGGCATGTTAGCACCTTCTCCGACAAGCTTGATACCGTTCTTCACAAGATTCTCCGCATCGGCCTTGAGGATCTCATTCTGGGTTGCGCATGGGAATGCGTAATCAGCCTTGATATTCCATACAGGATTCGGATCCTCAGGATTGCGGGCAATATATTCGACACCGCTGTAATTCTCTGCGTACTCCTTGATCCTGCCGCGCTTCACGTTCTTCAGGTTCATGACATAGCGGAGCTTCTCAGGAGTGATGCCGCTCTCATCATAGATCATTCCGGAGGAATCAGAGAGAGTCACGACCTTCGCGCCGAGCTCATTGAGCTTCTCAACTGTGTACTGGGCTACATTTCCGGAACCAGAGACAAGACATGTCTTTCCCTCAAGATCCATCTTCTCCCCGCGGAGTATTGCCTCTGAAAGATATACAAGGCCATAGCCAGTTGCCTCTGGCCTTATGTTCGATCCGCCGAAGTCCATGCCCTTTCCTGTGAGGATACCGGTGAACTGATTCGTGATTCTCTTGTACTGGCCGAAAAGATATCCGATCTCCCTTCCGCCTACGCCGATATCGCCGGCAGGAACATCTGTATCTGCTCCGATATGCCTGTAGAGCTCTGTCATGAACGACTGGCAGAAACGCATGACCTCTGCATCGGATTTGCCTTTCGGGTTGAAATCAGAACCTCCCTTTCCGCCACCCATCGGGAGTCCGGTAAGGCTGTTCTTGAATACCTGCTCGAATGCAAGGAATTTCATAATGGAGAGATTGACCGATGGATGGAACCTGAGTCCGCCTTTATATGGGCCGATAGCTGATGACATCTCGACTCTGTAGCCTCTGTTTATCTGAAGTCTTCCTTCGTCGTCGATCCATGGCACGCGGAACATAACAGTGCGCTCAGGCTCTGTCATTCTCTCGAGCACCTTGTGATAGGTCACTTCAGGAAGCTCCTCGATGATTTTGTCGATGGACTGAAGGAATGTGTAGACCGCCTGCTGGAACTCCTTCTGGTCAGGGTCGGTCTTCAGCACATGTTCATAAACACGTTCTGTAACGTCATGCATAGTCATTTTCTCCTATGCATCGGGATTTTACATATTCTCCGGAACCATGGAAAGAGAATCAGGGCCCTATGAAGTGAATTTCCATAAATAAAATCATTCACACGCTTCCTGAAAACTGATAAGCAAATAGATATGAGTATGTTCAGAATTGAGACCAGAGTCTATTTCTCGGATACGGATGCCACAGGAAGGGCTTCCTGGAAGAGTCTTTTCGACTGGGCTGAGCACGGAAGAACGGAGATGCTCAGGGAAGCACTACCTGAGATCCCGCAGTCTGAGCTGGCTGCAGCCGATGGGATACTTACCGTGATCAAATCGATAAACTGCCGGAAGCTCGGAGATGTGCATCTTGATGACAGCATAGCTGTCGAGAGCTGGGTAGGGAAGATCCAGCGGTTTTCATGCATCATAGGACAGCGCATTTCCTCCAATGGGAATGTCATTGCCGAGTTCGACGTCAAGGCGGCTTTCATAGACCGTGTTTCAAAGCATCCGGTTCTCATTCCGGAAGCATTCAGGAAAGCCCTAGGAGGTGATATATGAGAGAGTTCATCTATTCATACAGGATTCCTCTCTCCGATACGGATGCAGGTGGCATAGTATATCATTCGAACTATATTGCCATAGCTGAAAGAGCCCGTGCGGAGATGCTCCGTGATATTGGAATGGAGAGGATGGTCCTTGATGCTGAGGAGATCAGTGTTGAATATAAGCGCCCTGGGATCTTTGATGATCTGGTGACTGTCCATAGCACCGTTTCCATGATTGATGACCGGCGATGCGTGATTTCCCAGATTACCGCAAGGGGAGATGATATTCTCGCAGAGCTGCAGGTGAAAGCCGTCCTCAGATCATTGCCCGATCTTGGGGAGGTTCCTGTTCCTCATGAATTAACAGAAGCTTAACAACACATTCCCCATTTCCTGCTATGATAGCTGGGCATATTTCTTTTGAGGCATGTTTCAGGCTGTGTTAGACTAGACCCAAGTGGAGGTGGAATTTATGAAAATTGGAATTCTCACAAGCGGCGGGGACTGTCCCGGCCTGAATGCTGTTATCCGCGGTTTCGCAAAATATGTCTTCAATGAAATCAAGGACGCAGAGCTCATTGGCATATCTGATGGCTATCTTGGGCTTATAAATAAGGATGTTAAGAAGATGAAGCCATCGGATTTCTCTGGAATCCTCAACGTAGGCGGCACCATCCTCGGCACATCCAGGCAGCCATTCAAGAGCATGACTGATGAGGACCGGAATGGTCAGAGCAAGCTCGACATGATGAAGAAGAATTACAATGCTCTGGGCCTCGATCTCCTTGTTACGCTCGGAGGTGCAGGAACGCATAAGACCGCAGCTCTTCTCTCAAGCGTCGGACTAAATGTCATAGGTATTCCGAAGACTATCGATAATGATATCTACGGCACGGATGTCACTTTCGGCTTCCATACCGCTGTCGATATCGCAACGGAATGCATCGACAGAATCCATACAACGGCTGCAAGCCATGGACGTACAATGCTTATCGAGATCATGGGAAACAAAGTAGGCTGGCTGACGCTCTATGCAGGCATCGCGGGTGGCGCTGATATCATCCTCCTGCCGGAAATCCCATATGATCCCGATGCTGTCGTGAAGACCGTTGAGAAAAGAATCGAGAATGGAAGGGCATTCAATATCATCGCCATAGCAGAAGGTGCGATGAGCATTGAAGAGTCTAAGATGAAGAAACAGGAGAGGCTTGAGTACAGGGGCGGAAGGGCAACAGGTACGGAAAAGCTTGCTCAATACATCGAGGAGAAAGCCGGAGTAGAGACAAGGACCGTCGTTCCCGGACATCTCCAGAGAGGTGGCTCTCCTTCTCCATATGACAGGCTCCTGTCTACGGAAATGGGATCCTATGCAGGTCGTCTTGCAAAGGAAGGGAAGCATGGCGTTACAGTTGCTCTTCGCGGTACTGAGATCACATACAATGCCCTTGCCGATATCGCAGGAAAGATGAAATTCGTTCCTACCGATCATCAGCTTCTCGGTGTGGCCAGATCCATTGGCATTTCATTCGGAGATGGAAGGTAAAGCATGAAGATAGCCATAATGGATTTCTCAAGCACAGCACTCTCTCTTCTTGTTGCAGAGGTTTCCCGTGAGCGTATTGAGCCGATGATAGGTCTCAGGCGCTCAGTCTCACTTGTTGATTACATGTCAAAGAAAGGGAAGCTCTCCGGCAGAGGAATAGAGAAGGTCATCGAGGCTGTAAGGTATCTGGAGGATGCCGCCAGGAAGGTCGGCTCTGACAGGATTGTTCTTATAGCTACGGCTTCGATGAGGCTTGTTTCGAACTATGCGGAGATCCAGGAGGCTGTCTATCAATCGACAGGGCTCTCCTTCGATATCCTGAACGGAAAGGAGGAGGCCTACGCAGATGCAGAGGCGAATAGGGAATATGCATCTCTGGGGGATGCCCTCCTGCTGGATATAGGAGGGGCAACTGCGGAGCTTGCGGATCTGGAAGAGGAGGATATGGAGAATATGTTCTCCCTTCCGATCGGCCCTGTGACGCTGAGAAGATTCTCATCATCTCTGTATCCGGATGAGGATGAGATCCGTGAAATGCGGAAAGAGATAAAGAAGGTTCTTTCCCGGGAGCTTGTATATCCGGGTGCTGGCTTCGGGCATCTGGTACTGATAGGAAGCAACTGCGAGGCGCTGTACAGCGTCTATTCGGATTTCTACGGGATACCTGATTCCGCGCTGCGGGTAATGAAGAGGAAGAAGCTGAAGAGGCTGATCTCATATCTTGCATCATCAGATGATGGTTCATCCCTTCTGATAAAGAATGCACCGGAGAAGGCCCATCTGCTTATTCCCTCTGCGGTGCTTGCATGCACAGTTGCTAAATACTTCAGCGCAGACGAATTGATAATCTCAGGCAAGGGAGTCAAAGAGGGCTATCTGAGACTTCTGATGGAGGAAATAAATGGCTAAGGAGAAATCCAGGTGCATCTGTGCACCATATATCAACAGAGAATATTCATGGCTCCAGTTCGATGACAGGGTTCTTGATCAGGCAAGGGATCAGGAGAATCCTCTTCTCGAGCGCTGCCGCTTCCTTTCGATCTTCATCTCGAATCTTGATGAGTTCGTCAGGGTGCGCCTTGGTTCTCTGCTGAATCTGGAACTCCACAGTCCAGACTATATAGACAATAAGACGGGTATGTCTGCACGTGATCAGATAGATGCTATCCTCGGCATGCTGCCTGCATATTATAAGAAGTCGGATGAGACCTTCTCTAAGCTTAGGAAAGAGCTGAAGAAGGCCGGTGTTGAGATAATTCTCCATGGAAGCATGACAGATACGCAGAAGACAAAGTCATTCGCGTATTTCCAGGAGAACATCGTTCCGTTCCTGTCCCCTCTTATCCTCGATGCAAAGCACCCGATGATCAGATTCGAGAACCAGAGGCTGTATCTGGTCCTCCGGCTTGAGCGTGATGGCCGCGATATGTTCGGCGTAGTCTCGATGGGCATGCGCGTAGAGCCCCTTATCCCGATTCCAGGCTGCAAGAAGGTGAAGCTGATACCCGCAGAGGAGCTTCTCTATCTTTTCGGAGACTCCCTCTTCCCTTCATGCCATATCAAGGAGAAGGCCCTTGTCAGGATTACGCGCAAGGCGGATTTCGAGGCAACTGTCGAGGATGCTGATATCGAATATGATTTCGACTTCTCCAAGCTCATCCGCAACAAGGTGGAGTCCAGAGGAAGCCTTGCGGCAGTTCGCCTTGAGATGAATACCGAGTCCGAGGAGCTGAAGTCCTTCCTTATAAAGCATCTTGGCATAAAGAAGAACCAGGTCTTCATTGTGGGGGGCTGTTTCTCCTATAAGTACATGTTCTCCCTTGATGATTATTTTCCTGCGGCTGTAAGACCATCCTTAAGGTATCCGGCCTTCAAGGGATCGGTCTCCTCAACGCTTCAGAAGGGGACAATGATCGATACAGCTCTCCGCAGGGATATCTTCCTTTCATACCCGTTCCAGTCGATGGATCCTCTTCTGTGGCTCCTGGATGAGTGCGCAGATGATCCAAGGGTGAATAATATCAAGATAACGATATACCGCCTTGCCAGCCATTCGAGGATAGTCCAGTCTCTCGTCCGTGCTGCCGAGAACGGCAAGGATGTCTCTGTTGTCATGGAGCTCTGTGCCCGCTTTGACGAGGAGTCGAACCTCTCGTACGCCAAGCAGCTCCAGGAGGCTGGATGCACAGTCTTCTACGGAGTGGAGAATTACAAAGTCCATTCGAAGATCATCTCGATAGTCCTCCGCGACAAAGGGAAGGTAAGATACATCACCCACCTTGGAACGGGCAATTACAATGAAAGCACTGCAAAGCAGTATACCGATCTGAACATCATAACATCCGATAAGGATATCGGGCAGGATGGTGTAGCCTTCTTCAGAAACCTTGCCACCATGACAGTGGATTCAGAGTACAGAAGGCTGCTTGTAGCTCCATTCACGCTCAAGCAGGGAATCATCAAGGCAATCGATAAGGAGATAAGCAAAGGCTCCGAAGGATCGATTACATGCAAGATGAACTCCCTCTCTGATAAGGAGATGATAGATAAGCTTGTTGAAGCATCTGTCAAAGGCGTGCGTGTCAGGCTTATCATCAGGGGAATCTGCTGCCTGCTGCCGGGTGTTCCGGGACTGACCGAGAATATATCCGTAAAGAGCATCGTGGGCCGTTTCCTCGAGCACTCAAGGATATACTCATTCGGTTCTGGTGATATGTTCATCTCCTCTGCGGATCTTATGACCAGGAATGTGGACAGGCGCGTTGAGATAGCGACTCCGGTTCTCGATCCAGAGATAAAGAAGACGATACGCGGCATGCTTGAGTACATGCTGAATGACAATGTCAAAGGAAGGGTTCTTGAAAACAATGGGCAGTATACAGCTGTGCCGAGAATCCCTGAACCGATAAACTCGCAGGAGCTTTTTCTGGGATATTTCCATTCAGGGAACTGAAGAATATTGCACAAGATATTCCAAAGGGGATATCCTTCGCTAAATTATAAGGATAGCGCGTAGTATGGAGAACAGAAAATTCAAGGTTGCGGTTATTGGTGCTACAGGTGCGGTTGGACAGGTTTTCATGTGGATGCTCTCCGATCATCCCTGGTTCGAGCTCAGCTATGTCACAGCCTCTGCTGCAAGGGTGGGGCAGAAGTATGCTGCCACAGTCCATTGGGTAATGCCCTTTGAGATGCCTGAAGTCCTAAGGGATATGGAAGTCAGGGAGTTCAACTTCGAAGCTATGAAGAAGGAGGGAGTGCAGATCGTGTTCTCAGCCCTTCCTGCCGCTGTCGCTAGAGAGGCAGAGCCTCAGATGAGAGCAAATGGCTTCTATGTGTTCTCCAATGCAGCTGCAATGCGCTATGACAAGGATGTTCCGATCCTCATCCCTGAGACGAATTCCGAGCAGCTGGAGCTTATAAGGAATCAGGGATATCCCCAGACAGGTTTCTGCGTCACGAATGCAAACTGCGTCACTACTGGCCTTGCTATGGCATTGGCTCCTCTGAGGAAGTTCGGTATCAAGACGATAACGATCAACAGCTATCAGAGTGTATCCGGAGCAGGCTACCCGGGTCTTTCCTCCTTTGATATCACAGATAACTGCATCCCGTATATCGGAGGCGAGGAGGAGAAGATCGAGAAGGAGATAAAGAAGATCCTCTCAATCGATCCCGATGTATATGCATATACAGTTCGTGTTCCTGTCATGTTTGGTCATCTTGAGACCGTATGGCTCGATTTCGAGAAGGATGTGGAGATCGATGATGTCATCAGTGCCTGGGAGAACTTCAAGGAAGCCAATGATCTTCCTTCAACGCCAGCCCAGCCTGTTGTATACTCATCTGAACCTACATTCCCTCAGCCTAAATATGCTTTCTGGGGAACTCCGAAGGGAATGGTTGTATATACCGGAAGGCTCAAGAAGAAGAACGGGAAGATCGGTTTTGTGCTCCTCGTCAACAATATCGTGAAAGGAGCCGCAGGCGGGTCCATACAGAACGCAGAGGCGTTTGTCACACGGTTCGGTCTGAGATAATCCAGAGTGTACGGAAATAGGGCAGCTGATCTGATTCGGCTGCCTTATCTGTTCTTATGCATTCGCTGGTTTCAGTACAACTGCTGTGGAATCGAAGCTTTCATCTGTATCAATAGTGCTTCTATCAAGATGGATGGCATTTTTGAAGCATGATATGAAATCTTTCTCAGATGATAGGACATCGAATCCAAAGCAATCGCCTTTGAAGTGCATCGGTATTGCCACACGAGGCTGAAGCTCTTTGATGGTTGATGCAGCTGTTTTCCCATCTATTGTGTAGAAACCGCCTACAGGAATCAATATTGCATCAAGGTCCTTCAGTTTGCCGCTTTCCGGGGGAAGACATCCGAGATCACCCATATGTGCAATCTTTGCATTCTTTCCGGTTATTATATAGATTCTGTTCTTTCCTCGCTTTGTTCCCGCTGCATCATCATGGAATGTCTCGATAGCCTCTACGGAGAGGGGAGCCCTGCCTGATGCTTTTATCTTCACTCCATCCCTGAAATTGTGGTCACCATGCTCGTGTGTGCAGATAACAGCATCCGCTGTCTCCCTGACCTCTGCCAATCCTGGTACCGATCCATCTTCATATGGGTCTATGATGATCGAGTATCCATCCTCCTCAATCCTGAAGCATGAGTGCCCGATCCATGTGATTTTCATACGGTAATCCTCCTGAGAAATATTGTACTTTCTTTTTTTATTCTTCCGAAAAGAAAAAACTTGACGGATAATAGTTTTACAGGTGAATATAATTCTTGCATTACCATTCTAGCATGCTAGAATACATGTGGAGGAGAATAATGAAGAAAAGAGCTCTGTTGATTCTTTTGGTCAGTATGATCTGTCTTGCTTCCGTATTTGCAGGAGGAAGCTCGGAAGGTGGAAGGAAGTACACCATAAACGTTGCTTCGACATTTGCTCCGGAAGGACCTGTCCATGAAGTAATGGTGAAATTCAAGGATAAGGTTGAGACAGCTTCCGATGGACGCATCACGGTTGTTATCCACCCAAGCGGTGCTCTCGGCACAGTAAGGGAGATCTGTGAAGGCCTCAAGGCTGGAACGATCGAGATGGGTGCAATGGCTTTCGAGGACTGGACATACTATGCTCCGGAATACACGATTGTTGAGGCTCCGTATCTTTTCAGGGACAAGGACCACTTCATCAAGTTCATGACTGAGTATGGCCCGCAGATTTTCGAGGAGACAAGAGAGAAGACAGGAATCATAACACATAGCTGGTTCTACCGCGGTGCAAGAATGATCACAGCAAACATCCCAATCATCCATCCGCAGGATCTTGCAGGACTCAAGTTCCGCCTTCCTTCGATGCCTGAGAGAATCGCTGTATTCGAAGCCCTTGGCGCAAGCCCGACAATCGTAGACTTCTCAGAGCTCTACATGGCTCTCAAGACTGGTACTGTCGATGCTGAGGAGAACCCGCCAGAGACAATCTATGCTTACAAGTACTATGAAGCACAGAAGTACCTCGTTCTTTCCAACCATATCCATACTGTAGCCAGATATATCACATCTGAGCTCTGGTTCAACACTCTTACAGAAGAGGACCAGCAGCTTATCGCAACAGCATGGGAAGAGGCTGCAGCAGAGGTAACAGCTGAGTATCCTGATCCGGATGCAACATATATCGAGCTTCTTGCAGAGAATGGTATGGAAGTCATCGAGCCAGAGAATGCTGAATTCCTTGCTATCGCAGAGCCTGTAGTAGCAGAGTATGCAGCTGCGAACTGGAAGCCAGGTCTCATGGAGATAATCGTCGACCTCTGAGATTAAGCCCCTTGATCTATTTCTACAATTGCCACCGCCAGTCTCTGGCGGATGGCATTATTTGGAGTTTTCTATGATAAAGAAAGTCATAACGATACTTGAATACATACTTGCAGTCCTGGTGTTCATTCTGGCATTCGCTGTCCTTTTCCAGATTCCTGCACGTATGCTTTTCCATATTCCAGCAACATGGACAACAGAAGTCGGCAGATCGGCATTCACTGCAATTGTCTTCATCGGTCTTCCTCTTCTGCTTCTTGACGGGACTCTGATGCGCATCGAGTTCATCAGGGAATCTATCAAGAACCGCACTGTCGCAATGATCGTGGATACTATCTGCGACATCCTTACATTCTTCTTTGAAATCACGCTTATTTACGGATGTATCAACAGAACAATGACAGAATGGTCAGTCTCGATTCCTTCTGTTGAGTTCCTTACATATGGATATGTCTATCTGATAATGTCTATCGGTTCTGTGCTGATGCTTCTTGCCTCCATCATAGTAACAGTTACAAGATTCAGAAATAATGGGGAGGTGAAATAATGACGTTTATTCTTACTGGTGGTCTTATCATACTTCTTGCACTCGGTCTTCCTGTCGGAATTTCGCTTTGCGTAGTCGGGTGCCTTGGCTATATGGTCAATATGGGAAGCATAAACTCATGGTTCATGCTCTTCTCTATGCCTCTTAAGATGAACAGCAGCCTTACGAACTTCCTGCTGCTTTCAATCCCTCTCTTCATCCTTGCTGCGAAGCTGATGAACGGATCTAGCATCACAAAGAGGATCTTCGATTTCGCTAACGTCACTGTAGGCTGGCTTCCTGGCGGTCTTGGACATACCAATATCTTCGCATCGCTTCTTTTCGCAGGAATGTCTGGAACAGCTGTATCCGATGCAGCAGGTCTTGGTGCGATTGAGATCAAGGCTATGATCGATGCAGGCTATGATCCCGATTTCTCGGCAGCTGCAACTGCGGCTTCATCCACAATCGGACCTATTTTCCCGCCATCTGTTCCTATGGTCATGTACTCGACGATAAGCGGTGTGTCTGTAGGTTCTCTCTTCATGGGTGGTGTTGTTCCAGGTATCCTCATGACACTTGCAATGATGGCTATGGTCATCGTCTATGCCCGTAAGAAGAACTACCCGAGAAGGCCATTCCCGACCTTTAAGGAGTTCTGGGATGCATTCAAGCTTGCTCTCATTCCTCTTCTTACACCTGTGATTCTTCTTGTTGGAATCTGGTCCGGATGGTTCACGACAACAGAGGCTGCTGTAGTAGCAACTGTGTACGCGCTCATCATATCGACGCTTGTCTACAGAGAGATGCCGTTCAAGCTCTTTGTGCAGATTCTCAAGGAGACAGCCCGCGATACAGCATCAATCGGCTTTGTTACAGCTGCGGCTGCATTCTATGGATGGGTTCTTGCACGCTCCGGTCTCAACAATACTATCGCTGAGTTCATGGTGTCGTTCACATCGAATCCTGTAGTCTTCATGTTCGTCGTGAATATCTTCCTTCTCATCGTAGGATGCTTCATGGAATCGATTGCGGCTATCATGGTATTCGGCCCTGTTCTTCTTCAGGCTTCCAATGCTATGGGAATCGATCCACTGTACTTCGGACTTGTCATGGTTCTCAACCTCATGCTTGGCCTCAATACTCCGCCATTCGGCATCACGCTCTTCATTTCTGCGGATATAGCGGGAATAAGCTTCAAGAGGATAGTGAAGGCGATGGGCCCATTCTATATACCGCTTTTCGGAATGCTGATACTTCTTTCCGTATTCCCTCCAATCGGTACATGGTTGCCGTCGTTGCTGGGATAGACTAAAATCTGAGGCAAATGTTCGAGAAAGAGATTCCATATCTTAGAAATACAAGAAGAGAGAACAACCAGATTGGTAATCTTCTGGAGTACAATCTGGTTATGTTCAACCTGAAGCCTGGGGATAAGATCAGCGAGGTTGAGATCTGCAAGGAGATAGGATGCAGCAGGACGCCCGTCCATAATGCGTTCCTTATGCTGCAGTACTTCAATCTCCTGGAGATCATCCCCCAGGTCGGTACAATCGTTACGAGCCTTAATGAGGAGCTGATAGATTCTGTCTGCTTCCTCAGGCGTATAATGGAGCTTGAGAATCTCATGACATTGGCCTCACAGCATAAGTGTGTAGACGAAAGACTGCTTTCCAGGCTGCGCGCATGCTTGGAAGTGCAGGAGCAGAGCGCAAAAGAAAGGGATTACTGGACACTTTTTGAGACTGACAACGAGATTCATGAACTTTTCTTCATCGCGACGGGGATGATGCCTGCATACAGGATAATCCAGGATCAGCTGATAAACTTCAGCAGGCTCAGGGTTCTTATTTATCAGGATAATGAGCTGGACAGGATTATCAGAGAGCATCATGAGCTCATTGACAGCTACGAGAAAGGGGATTTTGATCAGATGCGTGATGTCCTTGAGCGCCATCTTGCAGATGATCTGATCAAAAGGAATAAACAGTCCATAAAGAGACAGTATCCCGAATACTTCGGAGATATCAGAAATGGGTGGACTGGCAAAAGGATTTCTCAATAAAGGCCGTAATCGATATATCACAAAGGATGATCCAGCTAGCCAGGGAAGTGAATTCGGCGTCATCTATCTGGAAGCTGGTGATAGATTCAGGATCAGGACGGATATGGAGTATCTCTTCTGTCTGTGCACTGGTTCTGTGGACTTCTCATGGAACGGGAACAGCCACAGTGCTCAGCGCAGAAGCTGGATAGAGGAGGAGCCTACTGTTCTCAGTGTTCCGGAAAATACTGACGTTGAGCTTTTCTGCCCTGAAGGAGCGGCGGAGATCAACTATGCATGCACTGACAATGATCGTGATTTCACTCCTCGCCTGATTACCCCAGGCAATCTGCTTTTCTCGGCAGTCGTCGATGCCGATAAGCTTGATGGAAAGACAAAACGTGCCAAAAGGGCATTCTACGATTGGGATTCCCATCCTGACAGCTGTCTTTTCTGCGGTGAGATAGTCAACTTCCCCGGCAGCTGGGCATGCTTTCCTCCGCATCTCCATGACGAGCCGGAGATCTATCATTACAGATTCAGCCCAGAGCAGGGATATGGCTTCTCAGAGTACGGCACGGAGGCTTGCAAGGTAACGAACAGGGATACGATGTGCATAGACTCCGGGCTGCAGCATGCCCAGGTGACAGCTCCGGGATACTATGGATACATAATGTGGACACAGCGCTTGAAGACGAATGGGCATCCTATAGAGTACAGGCTGGCTGAAGACCATAAATGGCTGGAGGAGGCATGATGGAACCTGTTCTTATCAACTCGCCGTCACTGGCGAACTGCAATCTTCTTGAGCTTGGAGATAATGTCGATGAGCTTGTCAGGGCTGGTGTGAGATTTCTCCATATAGATCTGATGGATGGCCACTATGTCCCTAATCTGTGCTTCCCGATCCGTGTACTCTCCGATATCAAGGAGAAGTATCCTGATATCATAACTGATGTCCATCTCATGGCTATTCCTCCGGAAGACTATGTTCAGCGCCTTGCTGATGCAGGTGCGGACTATCTGAGCTTCCATATCGACAGCACCAGATTCACCATAAGAACGTTCAATGCGATAAAGAATGCCGGAATGAAGGGCGGGGTTGTCATAAATCCATCGCAGGGAACCGACTCACTCCTTCCTTTCATCGATCTTGTTGATATGGTGACAGTGATGGCTGTTGAGCCAGGTTTCGCTGGCCAGCGCTTTATGGAAAGGACTGTTCCCCGCATCCTTGATGTGGCAAGGATGAGAAAGCAGAAGGGCCTTGATTTCCTGATCAATGTCGATGGTGCGATAAATTACCCGAATGTAATCCCATGCGTCCATAATGGTGCCAATGTATTCGTCACTGGTATCTATACTGTATTCAAGCAGCCGGACGGGATAACCTCCGCATGCAGGCGTTTTGAGGATGAACTGAGGAAAGGAGAGGCGCTCGGATTCGATCCTGATGCTTACTGATGCATCCAGAACAACTCACTGCCTTGACCTCTGTCTGCCTAAATGCTACTTTTCGTATATCGAAATAAAAATAAGACAGAGGTTTTGCTCAGATGAATAGCACCAGCGGATCAATGATGACGACAATGATTACTTTCGTACTTATCATTCTTATTTTCTACTTCCTGATGATCAGGCCGCAGAAGAAAAGGGATAAGGAAGCCAAGGCAATGCTTGCTGCGATGAAGAAAGGAGACAAGGTTGTCACAATCGGAGGCATCCATGGCACGATTGTCATGGTAAAGGACAATACGGTCATCATAAAGGTCGATGATTCTGCACGCATAGAGTTCTCTAAGAATGCTATCTCCACAGTCACTCCAAAGGGCACGGAGAAGCCTGCTCCGAAGAAGGAGAAGGCTGAGGCTGACAAGAGCGCCGAGAATAAGGCTGTTGAGAATAAGCCAGCAGGCGAGATCACTCCTGCTTCAGCAGCTGACAGCGCACAGGAGCCAGCAGCTGAGAATACAGCTGATAAGAGCGAAGAGAAAGAGGACAAGTAGTCTCTTAAAGCAGTTTCTTTGATTTATGGAGGAAAGGGGAATCTTCTTGATTCCCTGTTTTTATATGAGCAAAGTAGGACGTTCTCTTTTTGTTGTTCTTGTTATAGTTGTAGGTGCGTTGCTCCTTTATCCGACAATAAGGTGGTATTGTTTCGTGTCGCAGAGCATCAAGGATCTCGCCGCAGGAAGCAATGAGAATATAAGGGATTGGGCTAGGGGCCAGGCCTCAAGAGAGACACTGGTTCTCCGGGAGATGCTCCAGACGGACCGAAATCAATCTGTTCCAGAGGATCTGAGGTACCTGACAGGCTTTGCAGAGGATGCAAGGAAGGATAAAGGAATGGATAGCCCCGAAAGCTGGGATGTTTATTCTCTTCTTTCATCTTTTGCGAGCGAGGATGAGCTTTTCATGGCAATCGAGAGCTATTACCGTGACGAGATAATGGATGCAAAGAGGCTGTCAGGCAATGTGCTCCAGCTCGGGCTTGATCTCAGAGGCGGCATGTCCGTGGTGCTTGAAGCAGATCTTGACAGCTTCGAGTCCCAGCATGGATACAGGCCTTCCGGGGATGAGCTTTCCTCCCTTATCGCTGATGATATAGAGATTCTTACATCCCGTATCGATCAGTTCGGTGTCACAGAGCCTGATATAAGGCAGCAGGGGGCAGATCAGATCCTGATCGAGGTTCCGGGAGAGGTCGATCCGGAGAGAGTCGATTCCTTCCTGATGTCCAGAGGATCCCTTGCATTCCATCTTGTTGATTCAGAACTTACAGCCAGAGTCAACAGGGATTATATGGGTAACCGGGCTGCAGCATTCCGTCCAGATGGCTCCATCATAGTTCCTGACTACATCCCCGCGGATAGAGAGCTGCTTGGCTACTATACAGAGGACGAATACGGTATCGATGTGCTGAGGGAATTCGTCGTCATAGATTCTGAGGTTGCTCTTGATGGGACCCACCTTGAGTCTGTCAGGATGGAACGCAATCCGCAGAACAACCAGCCTGTCGTGAATTTCCGTCTTGACAGCGAAGGCGGAGAGCTCTTCCATGCATTGACATCAAGGCATGTCGGAGAGCAGCTTTCCGTTGTAATGGACGGGAAGGTGAAGAGCGTTGCCGTGATCAACAGCGCCATAAGCCAGGATGTGCAGCTTACAGGGTCATTTACGGAGGAGGAAGCGAGATCGCTGGCTGTTGCCCTGCGTACATCCTCTCTTCCTATCGATCTGTCTGTGGTATCACAGCAGGGGGTGGGAGCTTCGCTCGGCACAGATGCTGTATCAATAGCTTTGAAGGCAATACTGTTCGGTCTTCTGCTTATCGTATGCTTCATGATCATCTATTACGGGCCTGCTGGATTCATTGCTGATTTCGCGCTTCTCATGAATTTCTACATGATGATAGCAGTGCTTTCCGCTCTGCACTTCACTCTGACTCTTTCCTCTGTCGCGGGTCTTGTCCTGACCCTTGGCATGGCAATCGATGCCAATGTGATCATATATGAGAGGATGAAGGAGGAGCTAAGGGCGGGCAAGAGCCCATATGATACAGTCAGACTTGGTTTCGGCAGGGCATTCTGGACTATCATGGATTCCAATGTGACAACCATAATAGCGGCTGTTGTCCTTTCAGTCCTTGGATCCAGTACTGTGAAAGGCTTTGCCAATACACTGGCTGTCGGGATTGTCTGCTCTCTCTTCACATCGCTTTTTGTCTCGCACCTTCTTTTTGATTTCTTCGTGAAGGAGGAGAGCTTCAAGGGTGTTTCCCTTTCATGGAGAAGGAGTGGAGTATGAAGAAGCCATTTGATTCGCTCAGATACAGATATATAGCAATCATCGCATCATCGGTATTCATTGCAGCCGGTGCTGTGATGTTCTTTGCAAAAGGTTTCGCAACGGGTATTGATTTCGGCTCTGGCTATTCGGAGGAAGTGAGGATAGCACCACTTGGATTCTCCTGCACCTATGCGGGTGATAAGACTATGACGCTCTCCGTGGAGGATGGGGCGCTTACGCTGACAATGCGCGATGAGACCGGAGTAGAGGAAGTGATGTTCAACCCTGCGGATTATCCTCTTTCAGGGGATGTTGCTGAAGCGATTGGGATGTATGGGGTCAATGTGTCTGTGAAGGATCCTCTTCTTCCTTCTGCCAATCTCATAGCGGGATTCGGGCTTCCTGGCAGGCTTTCATCCTCGCCGCTGAGGATCAACTTCGCAACCGATACTGTTGATATCACCATAGAGGATGTGAGAAACGCCCTTCTTTCTATCGGCGGGGCCAGTGTGCAGACGGTGGGAAAGTCCAGCGATGCAGGCTTCCAGATACGTGTGAATGCTGAAGATGGAGAGACGCAGGCCGATGTCGAAGCGCGGGTGAATGGTGCTCTGGGAGATGCTTTCGGAGCTGAGAATATCGTTGTGATGCGTTCTGATTTTGTCGGGCCGAAGTTCTCTGCCTCCCTTTTCCGGAGTTCTGTCATCGGCGTTCTTCTTGCCCTTGCCCTGATACTTATCTATGTTGCATTCAGATTCCGATTCGCTTATGCGGTTTCCTCCATCCTGGCTCTTGTCCATGATGTGCTTGCAATGCTTTCCTTCATTCTTATATTCAGGCTTGAGGTCTCTTCTACGACGATTGCGGCCGTGCTGACCATAATAGGATACTCTCTCAACAATACCATCGTCATATTCGACCGTGTGAGGGAGAATATAAGGACGGAGAAGACTCTCAGTGTTGAGGATATCATCTCGATGTCCGTACGCCAGTCGATGACGAGGACTGTGATCACAAGCCTTACAACGCTTTTCGCTATTGTTCCGCTTGCATTCCTCGGCTCTGGGGATATCCAGCTGTTTGCAATCAACCTGACCTGGGGGCTGATCGCAGGGGCATACTCTTCTGTCTTCCTAGCGCCAGCCTTCCTGTCATTCTTCCACCGTCTTATGCCGATAAACGTAGAGAAAGAGAAGAAGGAAGAGGAGTACTCACTGGTCTGATGAAGATTATCGAAGCAGCATCATACGGTTTCTGCAGCGGTGTAAGATCTGCAGTGGATAAAGCGCTGAAGGCA
Source organism: uncultured Spirochaetaceae bacterium (assembly GCA_944389015.1). Lineage (GTDB taxonomy): Bacteria > Spirochaetota > Spirochaetia > Sphaerochaetales > Sphaerochaetaceae > Ornithospirochaeta. Next base: position 20,333 of record CALXKS010000054.1, on the reverse strand, counting down.
GCAGAGAGAGCCCGGAGTCTTGGGCTCCCATGCTATGTATGCGGCTCCCTTGTCCACAGCAGGGCCGTTGCTGATATGCTTTCTTCTGCAGGCATCATGGAGATAGATTCGCCCGATGGCCATGAGAAGGGTGTGGTCATAATCCGCACGCACGGCATCGGCGATGGGCTCAGGCACTCATTCGAGGAGACCGGGTTCATCATCGAGGATGCTACCTGTCCCGTCCTTCTCAGGAATGCAGAGCTCTTGAGGCATGCAGGAAACCCTGTCCTCATCGGCAATGGGAAGCATAGCGAGATCATGGGCCTTCTCGGATGCAGGCAAGTGCCAGTGATCGAGGGTCCGGATGATCTTGATGCTCTGACTTCTGGTACAAGTTATGAAGCAGTAATACAGACAACCCTTTCATCTGCTCTTCTTGATGAAATACTTCATCAGGCTGATGTCAAGGGGATATATATCAGATGTCTGAATTCAATATGCGGTGCCTCAGCTGAAAGGAGAAGGGCGCTTGAAGAGCTTGTGCTTTCCGTTGATGCCGTTGTTGTCGTCGGCGACGAGGAGAGCGCCAATTCGGCAGAGCTCGCGGCTCTGGCCAGGAGAAAGGGGCTTCCATCTTATCTTGTTTCCGATCCTGACATGATTCCGGATGCGGTTTTCCATTATAATACGATAGGTCTGACGGCAGGCGCCTCGGCCCCAGATCAGCTTATCGAGGCTGTGAAAGGAAGAATCGGAGAATACTATGGCAGATGATATTTCAAGAGAGCTGATTCCAATACCAGCGGTAAAAAGATTCCCTTCCTATCTCAGGCTTCTCCGGCAGGCCAGGGAAGGGGGAAAGAGATATATAAGCGCAACCGAGCTTGCTGATGAGCTTTCGCTGAAGCCGATACAGGTGAGGAAGGATATCTCAAGCACGGGAATAGAAGGGAAGCCCCGCATCGGCTTTGTCGTTGATGAGCTTATCGCTGCGATAAATCATGTTCTTGGGTGGGATAATCCCACAGAGGCCCTGATTGTAGGCTGTGGCAATCTCGGCTCTGCCATCGCCGCATATGGTGGATTCGAGGCATATGGCCTGAAGATCGTAGCGGCTTTCGACAAGGATCCGAAGCGCATAGGATCTCGGATCGGCGATATGACTGTCCTCCCTATAGATACGATCAACCAGTATGTGAAGACACATCGCGTGACAATCGGGGTAATCGCGGTTCCTGCTTCCCAGGCCCAGGCCACAGCAGATCTTCTTGTGGGATGCGGGATAAGGGGAATATGGAATTTTGCTCCGAAGGATCTGAAAATCCCTGCAGATGTTGTCCTTCAGAGGACCGATCTGGCAACATCTTTCGCAGTTCTTTCGATAAAGCTTAGGAAAAAACTTGCAGAAGAAATGGGGGATGAATATTGCGAATGCGACATATAATGCATAAAAAATGCAATTAATGTGAAGCTGGTAATTTTATCTGCAATTTCAATCCAATATAAGTGTAATTTTCAGATTTTTCATAGCTATTTTCTAGCACTGAATCATTTTATTGACTTACTGTTCGACATGGTATAGTCTTTTAATGACTAGGAGCTAAAATGGCTGAGAATAATAAGCTGAGAGTGGAACTCTGCATGGGTTCCAGCTGCTTTGCAAGAGGCAACAGCGGCATCCTTTCCGATCTGGAAGGATATATAAACGAGAACGGACTTGAGGATAGGGTTGAGCTTGAAGGACATCTCTGTCTCGGCAAATGCAATTCAGGCCCGCATATCATGATTGGCGATAAGGAGTTCTCAGGTATCTCTGATTCCAGCTGCGTAATAGACCTTGTCAGAAAGGCACTGGAGGGAACTGATGCAGAATCCGATCTTCACTGAGGTGACAAGCTGCCGCGACTGCTATAAGTGCGTGCGCTCATGTCCTGTCAAAGCTATCCAGATCAAAGACGGCAATGCCATGATCATGAAGGACAGATGTGTCTACTGCGGCAAGTGCGTCCATGTCTGTCCGAATAATGCGAAGAAGGTCAGGGATGATACGGAGCGCGTGAAGCTGGCGATCAGATCAGGGCGCCCGGTGTTCTGCTCCCTTGCTCCATCATATGCGGCGGAGTTCTCCGGCTATGAGGAAGAGCTCCTGACAGCGCTGAAGAAGCTCGGCTTCACAGCTATATCTGAAACAGCAATAGGTGCGGCTCTTGTTACACAGGCGCTTGATATCTATGCATCAGAGCATGATGGCAATGCTCCGTTTATCGGCACAGCATGCCCTGCGGTTGTGGAGCTTGTGAAGAAGTATCATCCGCAGTATGTGGACAGGCTTGCTCCCGTTCCTTCTCCGCTTCAGTCGCACAGCGCTTACCTCAGGCATCTGTACAACGAGGACCTGATCATCGTGTTCGTAGGTCCATGCATCGCCAAGAAGGTGGAGGCTGATACTACTTCTGGTTATCCTGATCTCGCCATATCCTTCGATGAGCTCAGAGCCTGGATGGAGAGCGAGGGCATTTCCCTGGAGACGATAAAGGCCGAGCCTGTCGATTTTGTCCCTATGAAAGCCGGTCTGAGTACCTTGTATCCCATCGAGGGTGGTCAGATAATGAGCTCTTCCATCTGGGGAAAGAACAGAATCGATACAAAAGCCATCTCGATGTCCGGAATGGAGGAAGTCCTGTCCGCGCTGTCTGTCGAGGATGATCCATTCCCGTTCCTGGAGCTTCTTTCCTGTGATGGCGGGTGTGTCAATGGCCCTGGTACGAGCGTCAAAGGATCGATAGCCCAGAAGAAGAGAAAGGCTGCGGAGTGGACAGAGAGGAGGCTCGATGAGCCAGAGCTCTTCACCGGAGATGAGGAGTTCGCAAGGACGCTTCTTGAGAAGGGCTATTCGCTTCTTGATTCACAGAAGCCGGCATGCGAGAGCGGTTTCAGGGAAGAGCATACCGAGAGCGAGATAAAGCGGGCTCTTGTCGAGCTTGGAAAGCTTACGAAGGCCGATGAGCTGAACTGCGGAGGCTGTGGCTATAATACCTGCCGTGACATGGCTATAGCATATCTTGACGGCATGGCAGAGATTGAGATGTGCGTGACGAAGATGCGCAAGGAAGCTGAAAGCAAGGTCGATGTGCTTCTCCGTACGATCCCGATGGGTGTTGTGATCGTTGATTCGGATCTCCAGATAGCGGACTGCAATACCAGATTCCTTGATCTCTTCGGTGATATGGAAGAGGGGTTCGTGGATCAGAGCGTTCTTTCCATGGTGAAAGGACTGCCGCTTGAGCGCTTCATATCATTCTCCGATAAGTTCCGTGATCAGTTCTATCTTTCGCATCCGGGACAGTACAGACTCCATTTCAAGGATAAGTATCTCCGTGTCACATTCTTCCTCGTTGAGGAGAAGAGGCTTCTCGGTGCGATGTTCGAGGATATCACGAATCCGACAATCAGGCGTGAGACAGTTGTGAAGAAGGCGGAGGATGTTATCCAGAAGTCGCTTGAGACTGTCCAGCAGATAGCATCGCTTCTCGGAGAGAACGCTGCAGAGACGGAGATCATGCTCAACTCGCTGATCGATGCTTTCAGCGTGCATTCGGCAAATGAGTCCGATTCATCGTTCACAGAGGACGAAGGCGGGGATCTGACATGAACAATATCTTCATAGATGTGGATTATGCTCAGGTTTTCAAACATGGGCAGAAGATAGGCGGAGATGTATTCCTTCTTTCAAGGAATCCGGATAACAATCAGATTGTATCCACGCTTTCCGATGGTCTTGGAAGCGGGGTAAAAGCCAATGTGCTTGCATCTCTTACAGCGCATATGGCTCATCGTCTCTCCTTCTCCCCGATTGACCTAAGCCACTCTGCGAAGATAATCATGGATACTCTTCCTGTCTGCAAGGAGAGGAAGATAAGCTATTCGACATTCACTATTGCTGATATCCGCTATGGCGAGGATATGGAGCATATAGCTGTCAATCTTGTTGAATATGACAATCCCCCATCTCTCAGGTTCTCAGGCCCGGAGCCGATAACCTGGAAGCGCGATAAAACAGAGCTGCAGCGAGAAGGGGCATTCAAGAAAGAGATAATCGCACAGTCGGCTTTCAATCTTGAGATAGGCGACAGGCTTGTGATGTTCTCAGATGGAGTCACACAGTCAGGTCTTGGCAAGAGTCTTCCTCTTGGCTGGAGGCTTGAGGGCGTGAAGGCTTTCGTCAGTGAAGAGATAAGGAAGGATCCTGATATCTCCGCGCGCGAGCTGTCCAGGGCGATTGTCCAGAAGGCATACTCTCTGGATGGTCTTGCCTCCAAGGATGATATCACATGCGTAGTAGTCTATGTCAGGCGACCGAGGCGCCTGCTGATTGTCACCGGGCCTCCGTTCACAAAGGAAGCGGATGAGGTTCTAGGAGAGAAGATCAGGGCATTCAAGGGGAAGAAGATCGTCAGCGGAGGAACTACCGCCCAGATAGTCTCAAGGCTCCTTGGCAAGAAGCTCTCGCTCGATCTTTCTTCGTGGTCAAAGGATGTGCCGCCAGCATCGAAGATGGAGGGTATTGATCTTGTGACAGAGGGAATGCTCACACTGTCCAAGGTTGCCACGATACTTGAGAAGAAGACGAATCCTGCCGATCTTCCCAATGATCCGGCAAAGAAGTTCGTTGAAATGCTTCTCGATAGCGATCAGGTCCATTTCATCGTAGGTACGAAGATCAATGAAGCCCATCAGGATCCGAACATCCCTGTCGAGATCGGAATCAGAAGAACGATAATCGGGCGTCTGAGAAAGGCGCTTGAGGAAATATATCTTAAGGAAACATCCCAGGAGTATTTATAGGAGGATTCAATGAAGAAGTCCAAGGTAAAGGTAAGAATCTGTTTAGGCACAGCCTGCTTTGTGCAGGGAGGAGCTGATCTCCTTCTGTTCAATGACTTTGTCGATCCGGCAGTGCTCGCAGAGTGTGAGATTGAAGGCTGCTCATGCCTCGACGAGTGCAAGGTCGGCAATGGAAGCGCTCCATATGTGTCAATCAATGACAAAATCTATAGCGGAGTGAATCAGGATATGTTCTGCAAGCTCCTTGCGGAGGCTGTGAAGAATGCTTGAACTGAATAATCAGTACACTCTCATGAAGAGGAAGATCGATACAGAAGTCCTTAAGTGCTTTTTCGATGGTACTCTCGTTGAGCAGGCTGATAAACTGCCTCTGGAGATAATCCCAAAGACAAGAGTTCCGTTCAGATGCTGTATCTATAAAGAGAGAGCGATGGTGCGCTATCGCATCATGGCTCTGGCTGGTATTAATATCGAGCGTGATGATGACGAGGAGAAGCCGCTTGCAGAGTATATGAAAGAGGTCCTCTCCGAGGATAAGCCGCCTCTTCCGCTTCTTACTACAATCATCACAGGCTGTTCAGGATGTCCGAAGTCCCAGTACAGGATCTCTGATGGATGCAGAGGCTGCTTTGCCCGTCCCTGCATGTCCAACTGCCCGAAGGATGCAATCGTTTTCATAAACGGTCAAGCCCATATTCAGGAAGACAGGTGCATCAGATGCGGAAAGTGCATGGAAGTATGTCCGTTCCATGCTGTAGTCCATATCCCTGTTCCCTGTGAGGAAGCATGTCCTGTCGATGCAGTCAAGAAGAATGAGGAAGGCTTCGTAGAGATCGAGCATGATAAGTGCATAGGCTGTGGAAAGTGCGTCAGATCCTGTCCTTTCGGAGCCATAGTGGAGCGCTCAGGTCTTTTCCCGGTAGCCAAGATGCTCAAGCGCGGAGAGAAGGTCGTTGCAATGATCGCTCCTGCAATCGAAGGGCAGTTCCCAGGATCTCTCGGACAGCTGAAAGCGGCTATAAAGAAGGCTGGATTCTATGATGTCGTAGAGGTTGCCGAAGGCGCTGAGGTCACATCTGTCAAAGAGGCAGAGGAACTTCATGAGAGAATCAGCGAAGGGGCGAACTTCATGACTACCTCATGCTGTCCATCATATATGGAGCTTGTCGATATCCACATTCCTTATCTGAAGGAGAAGAGATCCTCAACGCTCTCCCCGATGGGATATACAGCAGAGATCGTCAGGGAGAAGTACCCTGATGCAAAGTCTGTATTCATCGGTCCATGTCTTGCAAAGAAGGTTGAAGCTGCGAAGAGATACCGCGATAAGATCGATGGTGTCATGACGTTCGCAGAGCTTGCTTCGATTTTCATCGCCAAGGATATCGATGTGAGGGAGATGGAGGCTGATGATCTTGGTGATACAGCTTCATTTGAGGATTGCCGCGAGTTCGCAGTCACTTCAGGTGTTGCAGCATGTGTCATGAGAAGATTCCAGGCGGAAGGTGTCAATGCTCGTACATTGCCGATCAATGGACTGGACAAGAAAACTGTCCGTCTCATGAAGACATGGGAACGCAGGGCTCCTGAGGCAGAGCTTGTTGAGGTCATGGCGTGCGAGGGTGGCTGTATTGCCGGTCCTGGTACGATTGTAAAGCCTGCGCTTGCTCTCAAGCTGAGAAGCCAGAAGATGGCGCCAGTGAAGTCAAAATAGCATCCATGTGCGATGATGCAATAGCCGGGGAGACCCGGCTATTCTATATAGTAAGGCCAGCGTTCTCACGTTTTCTCAGTATCTTCGGCAGCTGTGTCACCATGACAATCGTTCCCACGATAGCAGAGAGCAGATCAGAGATCCCTTCTGCGAAGAATGCTGATTCCGCTCCGAAGAATACAGGCAGCAGTATAGTCGCGATCATGAATGAGATCTTCCTGTTCAATGACAGAGGAAGCGAGAACCTTACCTGTCCAAGAGCTGTCATCATATCAACATTGACATACTGGAATGACAATGGGATCACCATGCATTCGAAGATCATCATATAGCGGGCTGAAAGCTTCAGGATCTCTTCATCATTGGAGAAGAGCGATGCGAAAATGCCGGCACCGGATATGGTGAAGAAGAACATAACGATTGTGTAGCAGGTGATGAGGATCTGCAGATTCCTGATGCTCTGCCGTACTCTGTCGCTGTTTCCTGCCCCATAATTATAGCTTACAAGCCCCTGGCATCCTGCGGTCATTCCTCCCATTGGGTAGGTGACGAGGATATGGTAGCTCTGGACAATGGTTGAGCATGTTATGAGAATATCTCCCATCTCCGGCCCGCCGTATTTCTGCAGCATCGCATTGAGGACGATCAGCAGCAGGCTGTCTGTTGATATTATGATGAATGAGGACAGGCCGAACTTGATTATCCTCCCGATCTCCCCTGGCAGGAAGCCGTGGAATCTGAGTTTTATCGCAGTATTATGTGAGCGCAGGGCCTGTATTGCGATGAGCATCGATACAATCTGCGAGATCACCGTTGCTATTGCGGCACCTTTGACTCCCATGTCGAAGAGGAAGATGAATACCGGATCGAGTATGATATTCATCACAGCTCCTGCCAGGACTGATATCATTCCCTTTGCAGAGAGCCCCTGATTGATGACAAAGCTGTTCAGGCCTGTGGCAAGCAGGGCGAAAGGAGTTCCCAGCAGATACCATCCAAGGTATTCCGAAGCGTATGGAAGGGTTGCCGTGGATGCGCCGAATGCCAGAAGGATAGGATTCCTTGTCAGAAAGAATACCGGAGTGAGGATTGCAGAGGAGAGCAGAAGAAGATAGAAACCTGTAGTTACGATTCCCTCCGCCGCCTCATGGTCGCCGTGTCCTTCCCTCATTGCCATTATCGGGGCACCTCCCATCCCTATCAGGGATGCGAATGAGGATATGAATGCAGCGATAGGAGCTGCAACACCGACTCCTGCAAGTGCTATGTCACCATAGCCTGCTATATGCCCGATATACATTCTGTCGACAATCGCATAGAGAACATTCACAGCCTGCGCAAGCGCTGTCGGCAGTGCAAGAGAGAGCACAAGAGGCCATATTCTGTCTTTCCCTAGATCGTAGCGTCTTCCCATACCAATGGAGGAGTATATTATTCTTCTGTATTTTCTTCTATCTGGTCCTGGTATCGCGGCTGCGAAATCTTCTTTCAAAGGTCAAATTAGTGCACCCTTGGTGGAGTCTGCATTTTCCTTCAGTTTCCTATGCACCTCCAAGCGGAATCGAACCGCTATCCTTCCCTCCGGAGGGGAATGCACTATCCATTATGCTATGGAGGCGTTATTAAGGATTCTAGCAGGTTCACAATTTAAAATCACCATATAGAGTGTATATATTGTCATCGATTCCAAGGATAGTGTGTATGAACCGTATATCATCGGCAGTCGCGGAAAGGGCCTTCTCTGCAATTATATTCACGCCTTCAGGGTAATCAGAGGCATTTGCCCCCGTCAGAAGCTTCTCGATTGTGGCTCCGATTGCTGTTGATATCGTATAGGCATCCTCCAGCGCAGGAAGCCTGCCGGAGCAGCGCTGATCCCTCATCCTCTGATAGCTGAGGCCTGTTGTATCGCATAGTTTCTTCAGGCTGAAAGGCCAGAAGGTGTCAACATTCTCCCAGAATTTCTTCCCTGATGCTTTCATGGACGCAGTATCGCACAGAGAAAGATTCTTTTGTATCAAATTCTTTGATTTTGTGATTCTTGTATTATTTTTCAGACAAAAAAGCGGATTGCAGTATAAATAAGAAGCAAGGCCATTATAATCCCAATAGCTTTTCCGTGCTTTTGGTATATGCCGGATAGCAGTGATCCTCCGACGGCCCAGACAAGACCTCCGGCAAAGCAGGCGAGGGGGATAAGCATGGAGATGGCAATCCGGATAGCTGTTCCTTCGTATGCGGGAATGATCATGGTTGATATCGCTGTAAGAGCAAGGATATGGACCTTTACGTTTATAAGCTGGAGAATCATACCCTCTGCAAAGCCCGCGCTCTTCTCCTCTGTCTCTATCGAGCCTTTTCTATATGTTCTGTAGGCAAGATAGACAAGGTATGCCGCCCCGATTGCCTTCAGCCAGGGTTCTATGCTGGGAATGAGCGCATACAGGGAAGCGGAGGCAATATATGCAATGGCTGTTACTGCCGTAAGACCAACAAGCATCCCGATATTCAGCCATATGCCTTTCCTCAGTCCTACTGCAGCGGCATTGGCCATTGATAGTATCGTATTCGGACCTGGGGTGATGGTCATTGCGAAGAGGTATATCAGCAGGGTGTCCATGCCATCAGAATACTGCTATATGGCAAAATAATCATTCCAATTCGCACTGAATCATATTATCATTCTTTTCAGAATATGCCTAAGAAGATAGATCATGAAGAAAGAAAAGAGCATATATTGAAGACAGCTCTCGATGTTTTCGCACGGGAGGGCTATCGTGATTCCAATCTCTCTCTGATTGCAGAGAGGGCTGGGCTTTCCCGTCCGACAATATATCAGTATTTCCATGACAAGGAAGAGATCTATTACTATGCGGTCAAGCTTGTCACAGGCAGGCTGTTCACGAAGTACTCTGAAATTGCCTGGGGAAAGGGCGATGATGATGAGATAGTGCGGATGAAGGACATTCTCAGGGATATCATCGATGAAGCAATCTCCAATGAGGATGCGCTGATGAATCTGATGGCTGTAATGCTCAGTGCGAAGAAGGAAGGTGTTGATTTCGCCGATGTCATCCAGCATAGGACCGCAAAGCTATCGATACTCTTCAAGAGACTGATCAGGCAGGGAATAACGAATGGGACGATAAAGCCTGTCGATATCGCACTGTCAGCTTCTGAGATATTCGCTATAGCTGAGACAATCTGCTTCCAGGTAGCGTTCTTCCGGTCATTCAGCAGAGAAGAGGCATATTCCTTCGCATCCTCTTACATTGAGGGGCTCAGAGCCTAGCCCTTAACGATTTCAAATCTGATTATTATATTTCCATTGTGCAGTCGGATGATTGCAGAATGGAGGTATATATGGATTACAATAAGTTTACGCTGAAGCTGCAGAATGCCATCGAGGAAGCAGCTCAGAGTGCCTCATCGGCACAGCATCCAGAGGTTACCCCTGCAGATATCATCATTGCGCTGACAAAGCAGAAGGATGGGGTTCTCATGCCCCTTTTCGAGAAGCTGGGTGTATCTCCCGATCGTGTCGTATCATCGATGCAGGAGATACTCGACAAGCTTCCGCGCACCTATGGTGCCGGGCAGCAGACATTCTCGCGTTCTGCAGCCAGGATACTGGGCGCATGTGATAGAATCGCGGCGGAATTCAAGGATGAATATATTTCGGCAGAGCATTTCCTGTTATCGCTTCTTGGTGATGAATGTCCGGAGAAAGATGCTCTCATAGCGCTTGGAGTAACCAAAAACGATGTTATGAAGGCACTTCAGGCAATCAGGGGCAATCAGAGGATAACAAGCCAGGATCCCGAGTCCGGGTATCAGGCACTGGATAAGTACTGCAAGGATCTGACACGCCTCGCATCCGAGGACAAGCTTGATCCTGTCATCGGAAGGGATGAGGAGATACGCCGTGTGATGCAGGTTCTGTGCAGGAGAACAAAGAACAATCCTGTCCTTATCGGAGAACCAGGTGTAGGCAAGACGGCAATTGTCGAAGGGCTTGCTGAGCGTATCGCCAAGGGCGATGTCCCGGAGTCTCTTGCCGATAAGAGGCTTCTGTCCCTTGATCTCGGTTCTCTTATCGCAGGTGCGAAATTCCGCGGAGAGTTCGAGGAAAGACTGAAGGGCGTAATAAATGAAGTGACCAAGAGCGAGGGGAATATCATCCTCTTTATCGATGAGCTCCATACGATAGTCGGTGCAGGAGCTGCTGAGGGTTCTACGGATGCTTCGAATCTTATCAAGCCCGCTCTAGCAAGAGGAGAGCTACATGCCATCGGTGCGACTACGCTTGATGAATACAGGAAGTATATAGAGACGGATAAAGCCCTTGAAAGAAGGTTCCAGCCTGTCTATACGAAGGAACCTTCTGTCGAGGATACGATCTCGATCCTCCGTGGGCTTCAGCCGAAGTATGAGCTCCATCATGGTGTAAGGATCAAGGACGAAGCCCTTGTCGCAGCAGCTGTTCTTTCAGACAGGTATCTGACCAACAGATTCCTTCCTGATAAGGCAATAGACCTCGTTGATGAGGCAGCCTCCCAGATCAAGATGGAGATCGAGAGCCAGCCTGCTGAACTGGATAATCTCCACAGGAAGATGCTCCAGCTCTCGATTGAGAAGCAGGCTCTCACCCGTGAGGATGACACAGCTTCAAAGGAGAGGCTTGAGAAGATCGGCAAAGAACTGTCGGATATGCAGTCAAAGTATGATGCGCTCAATCTTGAATGGCAGAATGAAAGAACTGCGATCGTGAATCTTCGTGAGAAGAAAGCGGAGCTTGAGAAGCTCAATACACAGGAGCAGAATGCCGAGCGTCAGGGAGATCTCAATACTGCAGCCATGATAAAGCATGGACAGATCCCAGCTGTCAGAGCTGCGATAAAGGAGGCCGAGGATAAGGTCAATTCCTTCCAGCATGATGGCAGAAGACTGCTCCGTGAGGAAGTTTCCGAGGATGATATTGCGAAGGTCGTCTCTGCCTGGACGGGAGTTCCTGTCGCGAAGATGATGAGCTCGGAGACCGAGAAGTACATCAATCTTGAGAAGATCCTCTCTGAGAAGGTCGTCGGACAGGATAAGGCCATAAGCGCAGTTGCCAATGCAATCAGGAGGAACAAGGCGGGGATCGGTGATGAGCATAGGCCGCTTGGCTCTTTCCTCTTTGCAGGTCCTACCGGTGTCGGAAAGACCCTTCTGGCAAAGGAACTGGCTTCCTTCCTCTTCGATGATGAGAAGGCGCTTACCCGTATTGATATGTCGGAGTATATGGAAAAATACTCGGTTTCCAGGCTTATCGGAGCTCCTCCTGGGTATGTCGGATACGATCAGGGCGGACAGCTTACTGAGGTTGTAAGGCGCAGGCCGTATTCGGTTATTCTCTTCGATGAGATAGAGAAGGCCCATCCTGATGTGTTCAATATCCTATTGCAGGTGCTTGATGATGGAAGGCTTACAGACGGACAGGGCCGTGTTGTTGATTTCACCAACACGATAATAATCATGACATCGAACCTGGGATCTGCGGAGATACTTTCCGATCCATCGCATGCCGAGGATAAGGTCATGGATGTCATAAGGCATACATTCAGGCCGGAATTCATCAACAGAATCGATGAGATCGTTGTCTTCAATCCTCTGGGAGAGAGCGAGATCAAGAAGATCGTGCATATACAGCTTGGTATTCTTGCAAAACGTGTCGAGAAGCGTGGATACAGGATGGAATGGAGCGATGAAGCCGAGGATTATATCGCCAAGGCCGGTTTCGATCCAGTGTATGGCGCGCGCCCGATCAGAAGGTTCATACAGGATAGCGTGGAGAATGAGCTTTCAACGCTTCTCCTTTCGGGGAGACTCAGCGAAGGCAGTACGATACATATCTCAATGGAGAATGGAAAGATCTCTGTCTCCTGAGACTATTGCCCTGTAGCGTGATGGAGTATCGGCATCGAGTACGGTGCCGATGCTTCCGTTGTATTTCCCTACATCATGCATCGATAGATATTCCTTTAGACTCCCATCGAATTCAAGTATCCTCTTCTTGTGCTCTTCTCTGAACATCACCGGATGACCAGGGATGCCGGAGAATACCGCACGTGATATCGAATGGGATGAAAGGAGGGCTGCTGCCCCCTCATAGTCTGAGTATGAAAGCAGCGGCAGGTCTCCTGGGACTATCGCGAAATCATCATCGTCTGTTGCGCTTATTCCGCAGAGCGTGCTTCTTCTCTGTCCTTCCATATAATCCGGGCAATAGACTGTTTCCACATCAAGGACTGATATCGCATCCTCCATTCTTTCCCTTTCATGGCCTGTGACTGCTATCACCCTGTCAGAGAAAGACAGTGCGGTTTCCAGTACGCTCTGGATTATCGGCTTGCCGCAGTAGGGCAGCAGGAGCTTGTTCTCTCCGGCTCCCATTCTGGAGGACAGCCCCGCTGCAAGAACTATTATCGTCATGGGACAAGTTTACCATGCATGGCTGATATATTTCATTCTGTTAATCTGCTATTATCAGGGATATGCTTGATCCACATGACAATCATCTGCTTGAATCGGTCAGGAAAAGGATACTGAAGGATCCCTCTGGGGATTATGATGATGCTCTTTTCCATTCATTCCTTACATCCGCAGGACTTGGCAAGGAGATATACAACCACCATCACTATATTGAGGATAATGGCAAACGCTATGTCGTGATCTCCCTTGCGGAAACATCGGGCGGGGCTTGGCTTTCACTCAGGACATTCCTGTTCAGCTTCTCATCGGAATATGTCGAATACGATGGGTTTGCGATGGATGGAGTGATAATCGAGAAGGATTTCATTGAGGAGATCATCTCTGGTCTCGACGAGAGCGGAGTGAGCGCCGTCATCGGTGATGTGCTTGCGGAAGAAGCGGAGGCTGCAGTGCTTCCATACAATGGTGATCAGATCAGGGCCTCCATTCCCGCGGATACGCCGCAGAATATGATAATAGAACTCCCTGTTTCACCAGCAACTGGCGGAGAGGAGGATAGAAAGCAGCTTGCATCATCGTTCTTTGCCCTATTTGAAGCAATAAAGAGATATGGGATACACAGCGCTGTGATTCCTTTCTTCAGCGGGTATGATCCTGCTCTGTTCTCCGATATAGCGCTGTCCTCAGTCTCCGCGTTTCTGCATAAGGATCCTGATTACTTTATCCAGATTGTCTTTGCCTGCAGGAATGATGATGAGTTCGAAGCATTGTCCGATTCAGGACAGAAATGAAAAACGCGGCTATGGAAGCCGCGTTGCTGATCCTGAGCAGATTCGAACTGCTGACCTTCCGCTTAGGAGGCGGACGCTCTATCCAGCTGAGCTACAGGATCATCAGGCAATTGAATGCCGCGAATGACAATTTACCGTATTTCATAATCTTAGGCAATATGCTTTGGAGCAATGTGCAGGAACTGAAGGCCTGGATATAAGAGGATGAATATAGGGAAGCTGCAGATAATGGCGTTGGAATCTCCATCATTCTGGCCTTATCTGGCCATGATGCTTACAGATATCCTCATCATGTGATGGAAATCTTCTTTCGGAGGCTTATGCCGATATTGCATATTAATACAATTTTCTGTATATAGTGAAAAAATAACTTTTCCTTGTCTTTTTTCGGAGGTGGCTATGAGAAAAGCTGTTGTTATTCTGCTCGTAATGCTCCTTTCAATAGTTGGAGTGTATGCAGGAGGCTCTTCAGAGTCTGCTGATTCAGATGTCTATAAGATCGGATTCATCGGACCTCTCACTGGCGATAACGCCAATTATGGTATCAGATGTTCCAATGCTGCTCGCCTTGCAATCGATAAGATCAATGCTGATGGCGGAATCGGCGGAAAGACTCTTGAGCTCATCGCAGAGGATAGCGAAGGTACTGTAGATAAGGCTATCGCAGGCTATGAGAAGCTCGTGTATTCCGATAACGTCGTTGCTATCATCGGTCCAGTCTTCACATCACCGGCACTTGCTGTCGCACAGCGTGCAATGGAAGATGAGATCGTCATGATCTCCCCGTCTGCAACACATAAGGATGTGACAGCTCAGGCAAGAAACAATGCTGATGGCAAGAACTATGTCTTCAGAACTGTTCCTTCCGATGCTCTTCAGGCAGAGGTCGCTTCTTACTATTTCTATCAGATCCTCGGATACAGGAAGCTTGCTACGCTCTATGCGATGAACGATTACAGCCAGGGTCTTGCGGAAGGTCTTGAGAGCACATTCACATCGCTCGGCGGTGAGATTGTCTCTTCCCAGACATGCATGGTAGGCGACAAGGACTTCAGAACCCAGCTTTCCCAGATCAAGAGCGCGGGTCCGGAGGCTGTCTACATCCCTGACTACACAGTCGAGATCGCTCAGATTCTTGAGCAGGGCGCCCAGCTTGGTGTCGGTCCTTTCCTCTCCAGCGATGGATTCTCTGATCCGATGGTTTACCAGCTTGCCGGCGATTTCACAGATGGTGTTGTCTATATCGGACCGGCACAGGCCGAGGCTTCAACGATCCTCACTGATTTCCAGGCTGCCTACAGAGAAGCCTATAATGGCGATGAGGCTGACTCATTCGCAACGAACTCCTATGATGCAGTCAACATTCTTGCAGCCGCTATTGAGCGTGCAGGAAGCGGAGACCGCGCTCTCGTAAGGGACGAAGTCGCTGCGACAAAGGATTTCCAGGGCGCAAATGGCGTGATGAACTTCGCTGAGAATGGTGATCTTGTTGCTAGCCAGGGCGTCTATCATGTAGAGGGAACAACTCCTGTCTATGTTGGATCCTTCCAGGTCCAGAATGGACAGATTGTGCAGGTGGACTGATCATACATTCTGTTTACAGACTGTCGGGAGTATTGCACTTCCGGCAGTTTTGCATTTTCAGCCATCCAGATAAGTGCTGTGCACCATCATTAATTGGCTGAACAGGGTGTGTTTATTCTTCCCATATTCATATCGAAATGGCAGAATAGGCATGACGGAAAAGCGCATAAGCGCAGCTGCTCGCAGGACAGCTTGTATGCTCCTGCCCGCATGAGGAACACATGCGTTCCGGTCTGGTGCCGGATGCTCCGGTTCATGGAGCTGTTCAAATTGGATAAGGGTTTCCGGAGGCATTCTTGAATACGCTTTCACTTTACATGCAATACATCGTGAACGGTATAACGCTTGGGGCAATCTATTCCCTCATAGCGCTTGGCTATACGATGGTATACGGCATCCTGAAGTTCATAAACTTCGCCCATGGGGATATTCTCATGGTTGGAGCATTTACCGGTCTTCTTGTTTATCAGGGGCTGGCTGGAGCGGCAGAGCCTGGCGTCTGGACGCTTATGTCATTCTTCATTGCTATGATCGCAAGCATGGCGCTCTGTGCAGTACTCGGTGTATTCATCGAGAGAGTGGCGTATAAACCGCTCCGCAATGCCAACAGACTGGCACCTCTACTCTCCGCTATAGGTGTATCGTTCATACTTTCCAATGGGGCAGCATGGATTTTCGGAACAACCTCCAGGCGTTTCCCATATCCATTTGATAATGAACCGATCCATATGGGTGGCGTGACAATTACTCCCCACCAGATTCTTGTGATAATTGTCTCGATCATCATGATGGTTCTTCTTGCATTCTTCGTTAACAAGACAAGAATGGGGAAGGCAATGAGAGCTACATCGCTTGATCAGAATACAAGTGCTCTTATGGGCATAAACGTCAATCGCGTCATATCGCTGACATTCGCTATCGGATCTGCGCTTGCAGCAGTCGGTGGCATGCTTGCGTCTTTCGATTTCCGTGTCTACCCATCAATGGGAACGATGACAGGTCTGAAAGCATTCGTTGCTGCTGTCATCGGAGGTATCGGCAATATCCAGGGCGCAATGATGGGAGGGGTGCTTCTTGGAATACTTGAAGCCGTAGGAGCTCCGCTTCTGCATATTCCGAACGGCATGAGGGATACTGTAGCCTTCGCTGTTCTCATCATCATCCTTCTGGTTAAGCCTGAAGGCATACTCGGAAAGAACGAGAGGGAGAAGGTCTGATATGCTCAATTTCTTCCAGCTCATACTTATATATTCAGGTGTCTATGCCATGATGGCTATCGGACAGAACTGCATCACAGGATACACTGGAATGCTGTCGCTCTGCCATGCGGGCTTCTTCTGTATCGGAAGCTATGCCACTGCTATAATCTCCAAGACCATGGGGCTTTCGTTCTGGCTGTCGCTCCCGGTTGCAGCGGTTGCTGCTGGGATTGTCGGTTTCCTTATCGGAGTCCCGACGCTCAGGCTCAAGGGAGATTACCTCTGCATTGCAACCCTCGGTCTCGGTGAGATCATCAGGAATGTTGCGACGAACATCAACCCGGTAGGATACAACAGCATTCCGAGAGTCACGCTCTTCGGGTATCAGTTCGCATCAAGGAACAAGCTTGCGTTCATTATCCTTATCTGGGTATTCGTGCTTATCTTCTATCTTCTTTTCCAGAGACTGGCACATAGCAGGATCGGGCGTGCGATGACTGCAATCCGCGAGGATGAGGTTGCGGCCGCATCAAATGGAATAAATGTTACGAAATACAAGATCATATCATTTGTGCTTGGTGCAGCTGTCGGTGGTGTAGCTGGATGTTTCCAGACAGCTTATACTCTCACAGTCCAGCCAGCCTCCTATACATTCATGGTCTCAGTCATGGTTCTCTGCACCGTTGTCCTTGGAGGTATGGGAAACGGAAAGGCCGTCATCCTCGGCGCTTTCATCATTCAGTTCATCTCATACTTCCCGCAGCTCACGGGTCTCACGAATGTAATACCGGCACAGGCCAAGCAGATAATCTTCGGTCTCATTCTCGTTGTCATGATGATATGGAGACCTCAGGGGCTTCTTGGCAGGGATAAGTTCCGCTATGGCGATCCCCGTTCATTCTCTGAGCGGATTTCCGACACATTCAGACGGAAGAGGAAAGGAGGTGCTGTATGACGCTTCTTGAGACTAAGCACCTTACCAGGGAATTCGGAGGCGTAATCGCTGTCAATGATGTTGATTTCATCGTCAAGGAAGGGCTTGTCACAGGTCTGATCGGGCCCAATGGCGCTGGAAAGACAACGCTGTTCAATCAGATCACAGGCGTAGACAAACCTACTTCAGGAAGTATTTTCTTCGCTGGCAGCGAGATCACAGGATTCCCCGCATGGAAGATAAGCAGGCTGGGAATTGCAAGGACTTTCCAGAATATCCGCCTGTATAAGGAACTGACAGCTGTCGAGAATGTCATGATGGGGCTGCATTTCAAAGTCGGGGAAGATCCATTCCAGCATAGGTTCATCCAGGCCCTGAAGAGCTATGTATTTGCTTCCCGTGAGAACAGGGAGGTCTATTCAAAGGCTATGGAGTGGCTCAGGTTCTTCGATATAGATCAGAGCGCCCAGGAATTTGCCAGGAATCTGCCTTATGGTACGCAGCGTGAGCTTGAGATCGCAAGGGCATTGGCAGCAGAGCCCAAGCTGCTGTTCCTCGATGAGCCGGCTGCAGGAATGAATCCCTCAGAGACAGAGCATCTGATGCATGTAGTGGACAAGATCCGGTCCCTTGGGGTGACGGTAGTCCTCATTGAGCATGACATGAAGCTTGTAATGAATATCTGCGATCAGATAACTGTCCTCAATTTCGGAATGAAGATAGCGGATGGCACTCCTAACGAGATAAAGAAGGATAAGGCTGTCATTGAGGCATATCTTGGAAGGGAGGAGGAGTGATATGGAGAAGCTCAACATAAAGGATATCTCTGTAAGCTATGGTAACATCAGAGCGCTTTCCGGCGTTTCCATGTCTGTCTCCGAGGGCGATATCGTAGCTCTGATAGGGGCGAACGGTGCAGGTAAATCCACCCTTCTCAATGCTATTGTCGGTCTTGTTCCTCTTGTGAGCGGCGAGATTGACTTCGAAGGTGAGCCGATATGCCTGTCAAAGCATCAGAAGCTTACTACTGATCTTATTGTCCGCAAGGGTATCGCTCTTGTTCCAGAGGGGCGTCATGTTTTTGCTGATATGACTGTTGAGGAGAACCTCGATATGGGGGCTTTCATGATACGCGATCAGAGCCTGATCGACAGGAAGAAGGAGGAGATGTATGATTTCTTCCCGATTCTTGGTGCCAGGAAGAAGCAGAAGACAAGATCACTTTCCGGAGGAGAGCAGCAGATGATGGCTATTGCGAGGGCTCTTATGTCATCACCGAAGCTTCTTCTGCTGGATGAGCCCGGATTGGGCCTTGCCCCTCTTATCGTCCAGGATATCTTCAATAAGATAAAGATCATCAATGAGGAGAATAAGGTCACTGTCTTCCTTGTTGAGCAGAATGCACGACTCGCCCTCAGGACCTCCGACTATGGATATGTGCTTGAGAATGGGCGCATAGTGCTTCAGGATAAAGGTGAGAATCTTCTGAATAATGAGATGGTTCAGAGAGCCTATCTCGGAGCATGAAAGATAAATCAATCCATTTCAGACTTGCAGGGAATTTTCCCTGCTTTTCTGAATAAGATGCTGATTGCTATCAATTGATGGAAGAGATACTCTGAATATTGACCATCCCCCCTGTGCGTATAATCATGATCTGGAGTCCTGAAATGAAAAAGATCATGTCAATAATGCTTGTGGCATTCCTTATGTGCCTATTGTCCGTATCGTGCAGGAATGTCTATATCATGGATATGCTTCCTGAAGTCGATGATGAAGACCCTGGCCTTGCAGATGCAGCGCCACGTCCTGTCATGATTTCCAGGGATGAGTCCTTGTCAAGGATGATCGAATCCAGAGGAGCATATGATGTGGAGGGCCACACATCGAAGATGTATCTGTTCTTCTGTCCTGCAATTGCCGGTTTCTCTTCTGAGGTCTATGAGGAAGAGGAATATGAAGATGAACTGTATGATTTCGGCATTTCATTCACCAGAACGAAGTGGAATGAAAAGAAGTACAGTTTCACAGGCAGGGGCGAAAAAGTATATTTTGATGTTGATTACGATGATGATCTCAGATCGTATTCCTTCCTCCAGATTGTCAAAATGGATGGCGTTGATATAGATCCTAACATTACCGCCCAGGATTATTATGTTGTCTCAAAGAGCGATGGCCCGATAATCTATGATGAGGCTTCGTCTTCATGGCAGGGAACGACTAGTACGTATGTGTGGATGGATCGAAATGATGGTCAAGGATATGGGCTATTGACAGTATCAAGCGGTGATTACTACGCAGATGGTATTACGGCAGGAGTATTGGTGATAGACCCTATTACAATAGGGACAGGGATCATCGCAGGAGTGAAGAATCCGCAGATCAATTTCGGACAGGCAAACGAGCTTACAGAAAAAGCTGATGAAGCAATTAAGGATATGTCTAATGATGGAAAAGTAGTACAGCTGATCTATAAAAACTACAGCGATGGAAAGTATAAGGTATGCGGTACTGATGGAGAAGGTGATAAAGCAGGGGGACCTGTCGATATTAAAGAAATCAATCAATGGGGTTCCGAACTCAAGAATGATAATATGAAGTGGCTTAGAATACTTGCTGAGAAGCATGATCTGGAATCCGGCGATTGAAAGGGATTGTTTTCAGCAATGAGCAGGCAGGGAATTGAAATGAACCCTTCAAGTTGGACCAAAAACCAATTTGGAGGGTTTAGTTATGAAGGTAAGGGAAGAAGACCTTAGGAAAGAACTTGAGATTGCACTGGCAGGAAAAGACAGTCAGACAAGATGCTC
>CALXKS010000053.1 GCA_944389015.1 uncultured Spirochaetaceae bacterium | reverse complement strand
AAATGAGAGCCTTCCTTTCTGGACTCAGCTTCTTCACTGGCTTCTTTGCCATAACAAAAACTCCTATGCCTTCTTCCTTCCAGCTTAGGAGCTTTTTCAAATGTCCACAAATTTATTTACAGTCTCTAGTATCATGATGATTTCAGAGATGGGAGTGAATACCAACAGCCATCTTTGAAAAAGCAAATGATATCAGGAGATAATCTCCTCCTTCCACTCCTCTATGCACCTTCTCCCTGATAAGAATGAAATGCCAACAGTATGCAAAGCAAGGCCATGGCGCCTGGAATAGTCTATGTACTTCCCCGCATAGTCCCTGTCCCTTATCTGCCTCAGGGCCTCCTCTGCGCTTCCATCGACCTTCAGTTCCATGACATAGATGCTCTTTTCCTTCTCCACCGTAAGGTCTATTCGCCCGATTGCCGTGCTGTCCTCCGATGCCACCCTGCATCCGCATGATACAAAGAACATATGCGCCATCATATGGTAGGGATTCTCGTGCCTCTCCCTTACTATCGAGCTTGAGCACTGCCTGCAGAACTCATTGAAGGATGCTATCATGCCTGCGGTATCTCCTCTCACCAGCGCTGCAGTGCCAAGGACTATCATCTTCCCTACCTCATAGTCGCTGCTGCCATAGAGCTCCGCAAGATTCCCCATGAATGTCGATGCTATCTCAATGTTAGGGAATCCGAGCACCGCACCTCCCGGCAATGGCTCTGCTATGGTGAGGTACCCTGAGTAATACAGCAGCGCAAGCACATTGCCCTTGGAAAGGCTGGTCTCCGAAAGCCGGGAGATATCGAAGGTTGCCAGATTCCGCTTCAAAAGGACCATATCCTCCGTATCAATACCCGTGATGTCATACCGCTTCGCGAGCTCAACTGCCATCGTTGATACACCGGTATCCTCCCAGTAGTTATCGAAGACGCATCCATCTGAGAAGAAGGAGCCAATAGAGACAGGATTGTATACCCTTGTCTCGGAGTCAGGGGAGAAGCGGTAGCCGTCATAGTAGTCCTTTATCGCCTTGATGAAGTCCTCTCTTGCACTGTATCCGCACCTCTCCCAGTTCTCGTCTATACCCTCTCCGAAGAACCTATCCACCTCCTCATCCGTGTACCCGAATGCACCTGCGAACCTGGAATCCATCGATATGTCCTTCAGATTATTCATAGCGGAGAATATCGAGAGATTGGCAAGCTTCACACATCCTGTGATGAAGAAGAATCTTATGTATCCGCTGTCCGCCTTTATCGTCTTGTATAGCCCATTGAACAGCTTCCTCATATATTCAATGAGCTCCGGCTTGCTTCCAAACTCCGAAGTGAATGGCGAATCGAACTCATCGATGATTATCACAACAGGTTTCCCGGTCTTCTCCATAGCTCTGGTTATGAGTGCATGGAGCATGGCATATGGTGTATCGCGTTCTACATCAATCCCATTCAACCTGCCTGCTTCCATCAGCATGAACTGAACATCGCTCAGCACTGATCCTTCATCCGTCAATGTAAGGCTGCTGAAGTCCAGATGGATTACTGGGTATTTCTCAAAGGAGTAGTCTGTCTCTTCTGCTATATACAGTCCTTTGAAGAAATCCTTCCTGCCATCGAATAGAGCATGCAGCGTCGAGCAGAAGAGGCTCTTCCCGAACCGCCGGGGACGGGAAAGAAAGAAGAACCGCCTATCCATCGATCCCACAAGGTCATAGATGTACTTCGTCTTGTCGACATAAAGAAGGTCGCATCGGATTATCTCCTCGAACTTGAATATGTCTGTAGTCACACCTTTCACATCGTTATTATAGCATCCCTGCGCATTCTTATCTGTATCCATATGAATACCTCCTGATAGATATACGCGCTGAATACCCCTTTATGTCGCTCAGACTTTGAGAAATCCAATCAAAATCTGAATGCAATCTTCTATATCTACAGCACAGATGGTGGATTCACATGATAATCAGTGATGTCAACCGATGAAAAAACAGGCCCCAATGGAGCCTGTTTTCCAATCAGAATGATTGTCTGTTCTATTAGAACTCGATAACCATCTTCGGTGTGATGGAGAATCCAGCAGCCTGGACAGAACCCTGTGAATAATCTCCACCGATGATCTCTGCAGCTGGCTCTTTTGCATACTGAACATTGACCTGGAATGTAACACCATCGTATACCTGGTAACCAACGTTAGCACCGAGGAACCAATAATCCTGGAAGTGAGCAAGATCAAATGAACCAAAGTATGCATTGAGGATAAGTCCCTCAAGAACGTTGAGATCAAGACCAGCAGAAAGGTAATTCATTGCATCAGCGCCTTCCTGATCCATAGTGAAGAGACCATACTCAAGAGCGAGCTTAACCATGTCAATTCCACCATATACAGATGCGAGGAAGAGGTTACCGAACGGAAGTGTATCACCCTTGAATGCCATCTTGTCAGCAACATCGATACCGAATGTCCAGTCTGTTCCAAGGAGCTTTCCAAGATCAACGCTAGCCTCAACATTCATGAAACCCTTGCCTGGATTATATGAGCCGTAGATTGCGCAATCACCAGTCATTGTGTATGCAGCGGATACTGCAACACCATCGATAGGTCTTACGATTGCAGATACGATAAGGTCAGCCTTTGGAGACTTGTCTGGATCAGTTGTATCGAACCAACCTGCGCTCTCTCCAGAAATATTGAGCTTAGGACCGCCACCAACCTGGACAGCTACGAGATCGCCGTAAGCAACATCAAGGTTGAACCAGAGGCCTGGCTTATATGTTCTGACTCTGTCGAGGTTAAGACCGGACTGGTTTGTATATGCTCTGTAGCCAGTGATTCTGTCATTAGCATACATACCGATCTTGATGGAAAGGTCGCTGTCTGCGCCCATGATGATCTTTCCGAGGTTAACGTTAGCATTACCGCCGACTCTGCTATCAGCAACGAGAGCGCCCTTCATTGTTACATCCCAGTAGCCATTCTCGTCTGCAACTGTAGCATTGAGCTTGATAGGAGCTGATCCTACACCATCTTCACCCATTGTTGAGTACGACCATACATCGTTGTTATAAGCAAAGGTATAACCAGCGACGACCTTACCTGTGAAATCAACTGCTGCAAAAGCGCTAGCTGTAGCGAGTGCGAGAACAAGCAGCGAAACAAGTACTTTCTTCATTACTTCCTCCAAATAATTCCAGGGGCAGTCTCGAAGGAGGCCGAAAATCCCCTTTTCCGTTATTCTTGTGTAGAATTGTAGCAACCACTACATTCAACTGTCAAGTTAAATTCATATTCAATACAATGGTTACACTATAAAAGTTATATTTTTTCAAAAAATGCACAAAACTAGGGTTATCGAACATGGTGTAGATGTTTTGTTCGATAAGTACTAGCTAAGTCTAACTACTTTTTACAATTATTTAATTTCTGTCAGAATTATCAGAGGGTGTTTCACCCTCCTTTTCCGTAGGAAAACAGCTACATAGGAAATTTCGGGAAAATGCAGAAATCCTCCATGAAAATAACATATTCGCTCAAAACATGCAGGTGCTTGATACTAAGAAAGCCCCGGAATCATCGACTCCAGGGCTTTGCAAGCTAGGCTTCAGGATCTATTAAAGAACTCTGAAAGCATCGCGGCCGGCATACTTTGCTGTATCGCCAAGAGAATCCTCGATGCGGAGGAGCTCATTGTACTTGGCAAGCCTGTCGGAGCGGCTCATTGATCCTGTCTTGATCTCACCTGTCTGGAGAGCAACTACGAGATCAGCGATGAAGCTGTCCTCAGTCTCGCCGGAGCGGTGGGAAACGATAGCTGTATAGCCATTGCGCTGTGCAAGGTCGATAGCCTCGAATGTCTCTGTGAGAGTACCGATCTGGTTGACCTTGATGAGGATGGAGTTTGCAACACCCTTCTCAAGACCCATCTTGAGGCGCTCTGTGTTGGTTACGAAGAGGTCGTCACCCACGAGCTGTACTCTGTCGCCGATCCTGTCTGTGAGCATCTTCCAGCCTTCCCAGTCATCCTCTGCCATTCCATCCTCGATGGAGATGATAGGATACTTGTTGACCCAGCTCTCCCAGAGATCAACCATCTGTGCAGAAGTAAGCTGCTCGCCTGTTGTCCACTTGAGTGTGTACTTGCCTGTCTTCTCGTCATAGAGCTCGGAAGTAGCAGGATCAAGAGCAATCATGAAGTCGCCATCGCGGCCAGCTGTGTAACCAGCGTTCTTGATTGCTTCCATGATGACATCAAGAGCTTCCTCGTTGGACTGGAGGTCCGGAGCGAATCCACCCTCATCACCTACGCCTGTGTTGTATCCCTTGCTCTTGAGAACGCTCTTGAGTGCGTGGAATACCTCAGCAACCCATCTTACAGCCTCACGCTCTGATGGTGCGCCGATAGGCATGACCATGAACTCCTGGAAGTCAACCTTGTTGTCAGAGTGTGCTCCGCCGTTGAGGATGTTTGCCATCGGAACAGGGAGGACACATGCATGATATGCACCAAGATACTTGAAGAGCGGCAGGCCGAGGAAATCAGCAGCAGCGCGTGCGACAGCCATGGAAACACCAAGGATAGCGTTAGCGCCAAGGCGGCCCTTGTTAGGTGTGCCATCAAGCTCGATCATAGCGCGGTCGATTGCGACCTGGTCGAGAGCATCCATGCCCTCGATAGCTGGTGCGATGATGTTGTTGACATTGTCAACTGCCTTGAGAACGCCCTTTCCTCCGAAGCGGTTCTTGTCACCGTCACGGAGCTCAACTGCCTCATGCACACCTGTGGATGCGCCAGAAGGAACAGCAGCGCGGCCCATTGAGCCATCTTCAAGGATTACATCAACCTCTACGGTAGGATTACCGCGGGAATCAAGGATCTCTCTAGCTTCGATAAATTCGATAATGCTCATCAGAATCTCCTAAATAATAAGTTTCAGTTTTTATTGCTTTTAATATCGATTGTTTCATATTAAAAGTCAAGAAAAGCATTGTATCTGCAGCCATAGCATGGTCAATATCATGCATATTATTTAGTTCGGTTCATTAACAAATAGGCTATGCTGAATATGTGTGCTTTGTTTTATGTGATAACAATATAGATAATGCATCGGGCTTCGATGATTGAAAAAAAATATATTTATTTTCCAATTCGTACCCCTCAAACACTTTATTCATATAAAAGAAAGCGGTAAATTGCTGGACATGAATACTCTTGTAATAGTTTTGATTGCCGTTGTGTGTCTCGCAGCAGCATATGTTGTCTACGGGCGCTGGCTGGCAAAGAAGTGGGGAATCGACCCAAAGGCAAAGACTCCCGCTGTTGTTCATAACGATGGGCAGGACTATGTGCCCACAGACGGATGGACTGTTTTCGCCCATCAGTTCTCATCGATAGCAGGTGCTGGTCCTGTGACAGGTGCTATCCAGGCCGCTGTATTCGGCTGGGTTCCGGTTTTCCTTTGGATTGTCATCGGTGGCATATTCTTCGGAGCTGTAACTGACTTCGGTGCACTGTATGCAAGTGTAAAGAATGACGGCAAGTCAATGGGACTCCTGATCGAGAAGTACATCGGAAAGACAGGGCGCAAGCTCTTCCTTGGATTCTGCTGGCTCTTCTGCCTCATTGTCATCGCAGCCTTCGCTGATATGGTTGCAGGAACATTCAATGCATATACAGTAGTTGATGGCACAGAGACTCTTGTTGAGAATGCAGTCATAAACGGAGCTGCAGGAAGCATCTCCATCTTCTTCATCATATTCGCTGTTGTCGTAGGTCTCATCCAGCGCAAAGCGAAGCTCTCAGGATGGAAGGAGATCGTACTCGGGCTTGCATTCACAGTGCTCTCCTTCGTATGCGGAATGAACCTCCCTATCCTCTGGGATAAGGATGCATGGGTATACTTCTCATTCGCTTTCATCTTCGTCGCAGCAGTCCTTCCTATGTGGCTTCTGATGCAGCCTAGGGATTTCATGTCCACATTCATGTTCATCGGCATGATCCTCGGAGCAGCCCTTGGACTTCTCTTTGCACACCCGACGATGAATCTCCAGCCATTCACTGGATTCAACAATCCTCAGCTTGGAACACTCTTCCCGATTCTCTTCGTAACAGTCGCATGCGGAGCAGTATCCGGATTCCACAGCCTTGTCTCATCCGGAACATCCTCAAAGACCGTTTCCAATGAGAAGGACATGCTCAAGATCGGCTATGGAGCAATGATTCTTGAAAGCGTCCTTGCAGTAATTGCCCTCTGCGTGGCAGGTGCTGCCGCAGGAATCGATGGAACCCCTGCTGTAGGTACACCGTTCCAGATCTTCTCCTCAGGAGTCGCAGGCTTCCTTGAGATGTTCGGAATCCCTGTGTATGTTGCACAGAGCTTCATGACAATGTGCGTGTCAGCACTTGCTTTCACAACACTTGATTCGGTTGCACGTATCGGCCGTATGTCATTCCAGGAGCTCTTCAGCGTCGATGATATGGCCAATGCCGCTTCTTGGAGAAAGGTGCTCTGCAACAAGTATGTATCGACATTGATCACTCTTGTATTCGGATACATCCTTACTCAGGTAGGCTACTCAAATATCTGGCCGCTCTTCGGCAGCGCGAACCAGCTTCTGAGTGCCCTTGTCCTGATCACGCTCTGCGTGTTCCTCAAGGTCACAGGAAGAGAGCTCAGGACTCTTGTTCCTCCATTCGTGATCATGATCATCGTCACATTCTCCGCACTGATTCAGAGATTCATCGCTCTTGTGAAGGCATTCTCCGCTGGAACAGGTGTATTCATGGTCGAAGGTCTTCAGCTCATTGTGGCTATCCTTCTCATGATCCTCGGTGCGACGATTGTCTACACATCAGGAAAGGAGCTTGTCACAAAGAAAGCTGGACAGAAGGTCTGATAGCTTTAATCAGATCGTCTTCAGACAGCATCGGATCATCCGGTGCTGTTTTTTTTCATAACAGACTCTGCAGAGAAGGAAGGACTTTGAGATCAGCAGGCAGCCAGCTGACGCTGTCAAGCGTATCAGCAGTAAGCCATCGCAGGGCAATGTGCTCATTTGCCTTGATCTTCCCTTCTTTGATATGGGCAAGATAGCAATCCATGACGAGAAAGAAGCCATCGTACTGATGCTCCACTGTGCATAGCAATCCATCTACTGCAATCAGCACACCAAGCTCTTCCCGTATTTCGCGGACGATGGCATCCTCTCCGGACTCCCCTGCTTCCCGCTTCCCTCCTGGGAATTCCCAGAATCCCTCATATTCACCATATCCACGCTCTGCAGCAAGCACTGATGAGCCGTCCATGATCACAGCCGCGCTGACCCTTATCGTCTTCATCGCTTATGATTCTAAATCTTATCTCCGGCAGTGTCTTCCCTCTAACGAAACAATGGCGATTTGCTTCATACCGTCGTATCATTGCTGTATGGACAACAGATTACAACCATTATTCACACCTTGGAAAATAGGAAGCTGCGAGATAAAGAACAGGATTGTTCTCACAAGCATGGGAGGCACTGACCTGTTCGGATGGATGGAGAAGAACCATTTCGACAAGGATGGTGCAAGATTCATAATGGAAGTCGCAAGGAACAATGCAGGACTTGTTCTTCCTGGATGCCAGCCTGTCTACAACCCGATGTTCGGACAGTGGCTCCATAAGAACAGGAAGATGTATAAGGATCTTGCGGCATGGATGCCTGAATTCCATAAGACAGGGGCCAAGCTGTTCATACAGCTGACTGCAGGCTTCGGACGCTCATTCACCATAAGCAGCATGATGGAGATGCTCTATACCAATCCGCTGCTGAGAGTCCTGTCAAAACCTGTGATGGACCTTGACAGGATAACTGCATCGGCAAGCCCTTCCCCGAACAGATGGTCTGACAAAGTTCCTTCGAGGGAGATGACCAAGGAAGAGATAAAAGAGATGGTGGAGGCTTTCGCTGAAAGCTCAAGGATGCTGAAGGAAGCCGGTGTGGATGGCGTGGAGATCCATGCAGTCCATGAGGGATATCTTCTCGATCAGTTCACACTGTCCTATGTGAATAAGCGTACCGATGAGTACGGCGGGTCGATGGAGAACAGATACCGCTTCGCAATAGAGATCGTGCAGGCGATAAAAGAACGGTGCGGAAAGGATTTCCCGGTATCGCTCAGATACAGCGTGGTGTCAAAGACAAAGGATTTCAGGAAAGGTGCTCTCCCCGGCGAGGACTATGAAGAGGCCGGCCGAGATATGGCAGAGTCGGAAAAGGCAGCGAAGATGCTCCAGGATGCTGGATACGACATGCTCAACTGCGATAACGGCACATACGATGCATGGTACTGGGCGCACCCGCCTATCTATATGCCTGAGAACTGCAACCTTGCCGACACAGAGCACATCAGGAAGTTCGTGGATATCCCGGTAGTAGCCGCAGGAAGGCTCGATCCATACACCGCGGCGGAGGCGATCAGGGAAGGCAGGCTTGACGGAGCAGGATTCGCAAGGCAGTTCCTTGCAGATCAGGAATGGGTCACGAAGATGATGAATGATCAGGCAGATGACATAAGGCCATGCATCCTATGCCATAACGGCTGCTTCAATATGTGCCATTACAAAGGAGTGCCGAATGACCAGGATCTCTCTGACAGTCTTCATCTGGCACGCTGCGCAGTCAATGCTGAGACGATGCAGTGGGATAAGCATTATATAAAGAAGACAGACAGCCCGAAAACTGTAGCCATCATCGGTGGTGGAATAGGCGGAATGGAAACAGCCCGCATATTGAAGCTCAGAGGCCATAATCCAGTGATCTATGAGAAAGGGAGCGAACTTGGCGGGACATTCATCGCAGCAAGTGCTGAATCCTACAAAGGAAAGCTGAGGGATCTCCTTGCCTGGTACAGACGGCAGATGGATAAGCTTGGCATAGAGGTCAGGCTCAATACCGAAATCCACAGCACAGCTGAGATCAAGGCCGATGAGATTGTTGCCGCAACTGGCGCAAAGGCCAGGACTCTGCCCGTGAAGGGTTTTGATAAGACAGTGGAAGCCTGTGATTATCTTACAGGAACCTCTGTAGGACACACTGTCGTCGTCATCGGAGGAGGACTCACCGGCTGCGAGATTGCATATGAGCTTGCTCTGAAGGGACATGATGTAAGCATCGTGGAGATGAAGGATGATCTGATTGCCCAGAAAGGGGTATGCCTTGCAAACAGCTCGTACCTTAGGGAATGGTTCGAGCTGCACAGGACGCCGGTCTATCTTGAAGCATCCGTCGATGAGATACAGGACAATGCAGTGATCGTGAAGCTCAAGGATGGAACAAAGAAGTCCATTCCATGTGACAGTGCCATAAGCAGTGTTGGGTACATCCCTGCCCCGCCTGATAAGACAGACAGGAAGGTCCATCTGGTCGGAGACTGCGTAGCGGTCGGGAACCTCAGAAGCGTTATCTGGGGAGCCTATGAGACTGCGATGAGGATATGAGTGCAGCAGGAGCTCGATGCTCCTGCTCTTTTCTATCTTTCAACGGTTACGGTGCCATCCTCGCTGACAGTGATTCTGTCGCCTGTCTGGACATATGCAAGGAATTCCTCTCCGAGATTATCGACAGTAGGCATCTGGCTGTCTGTCCACACATCCGCAAGAATCGCTCCGGCGGCGGCTAATGAATCGATCTCCTTGGAGAAAAGAAGACACGCAGGCTGTCTGGACATCGATGCAGCACAGTACAGCACCAGCCCTCCCGTCGTGGATCCTATGGTCTGCGGCATGCATAGGGCCTTTCCTGCCATCGGCTTCTTATAGAGATCGGTATTGTTCTGATCTGAGCACTTACCTTCCTTATCTCCGAACATCAGTGCATGCTGATAGCTTGCCAGAGTATTGAATCCCCCTTTTGATACCAATGCCTCTGCTGTTGCATTACCCTTTACGACTGCCCTGCCCTTGAATACCTTCTTCGTCATGCCCTGCCTCCTGTGATGACTTCTAGGAGATCATCTTCCCTATAGTATTTCGCCGATGTGTAGGTCCTCAGCTTATTCGAGCATGTGATGACAGGCATCGATGCGCACTTTGGATTATTCATATACATCAGCGGACAGATATGGCTGAGCACAACCCCTTCCTTCCGAAGCCTCTCAGCCTTCCCGCTTTTCATGAAATTCTCCATTACAGCAGGAGCTGCCGTCATAACGGTCTTCACTGCGACCTTGCTCCTTCCATTCTTCTGAAGAGCCTGATCTATCCTATCGCTCCAGTCCTCAAGCTGCTGTGAGGAAAGATGCGGACAGCCTATGAAAGCAAGCTTCGGGGAAGCATTCCCATCCTTCCAGATGACAGGATAATTCCTCTCTGTCTCATCAAGCACTGCATCATCGATGACGAATGTCCTATAGTTTTCACGGAGAAGACTCCTGCCCTGCTTCTTTGCCTCTGGGGTGAGATTCTCTATATGATACAGACCTACAGCACCATTTGAGGCTGTAGCTGCTCCGAAGTCCTTGAAATATGCCTTGGCCTCATCATCGAGAGATGAAAAGTACTTGTCCATGCCGATGACATATGGGACCTGCTCCATGACCTTCATTCCGATAGCCGAGCCAAGGAGCTGTGCTTCGGGACGTCTTGATGTCCTCACCTCGATAAGCCAGTCAGCCTTCCTGCCATCATCTGTAAGAAGACCGAAATATGGAACGCATCCTACGATTGATCCGAACAGATCAAGGATTCCGCTATTGCGGTTGCATCTTGCGCCGAGAATGCTGTTCGCATAGACAACAGCAGAGCTTTCCGCCCAGGAAAGTATATCTCCTTCCTCGGGAATATTGCCGACCTCATCCATATAGCAAGTACAGGTATACGCATCATCGGACATAATCCCCAGAGTCTTGAGCTGTTTGTCATAATCGGCCTGCTTTGAGTACATCACCTTGAAGAATATGTTCTGGATGAGATTCCTGGGGACACAGTCCTCAAGCGGTCTGGGATCAACGGAGAACTTCTGCGAAGAGATGGCCCCGCCTTCGATCAATGTATCCATGAGATCATAGACGGGCTTCATGACAGAGAGACCGAAACTCGTGACAAGATGACCGTATTTTCCTGTGATATCAACCATCTTCGGAGCACCGAATGTCTCTCCGTACATCACTAATGTCTTCATTACCTTTGCTTTGACATCCCCTTCCTTTCCATCGAGGATATCCTGCTGTCTTTTAGTCAGTTCCATAACAAACCTCTGAATACAATAGTAGCATGGGATGAAAATCACTACATAATAAAAACCTCCCGATTCTGCAGGACAGACGGGAGGTCCTAATCACGCGATATTCATATCTCAGACGTTAAAGCGGAAGAAGACTATATCCCCATCCTGGACAACATACTCCTTACCCTCAAGACGAAGCTTGCCAGCCTCTCTTACATGTGCCTCTGAACCATACTTTATAAGATCATCAACACCATAGACCTCAGCCTTGATGAATCCCTTCTCGAAGTCCGTGTGGATGATACCAGCGCACTGCGGCGCCTTCGACCCCTCATGGAATGTCCATGCCCTGTCCTCATCGGGACCTGCTGTGAAGAATGTCCTGAGCCCAAGAGCCTTATAAGCTGCACGGATAAGAGGATTGAGGCCACTTTCCGTAAGACCGGAGGCTTCAAGGAACTCCTTCCTGTCCTCCTCGCTCTCAAGAGCGGCAATCTCACTCTCGATCTTCCCGCAGATAACGACGACCGGAGCATTCTCGCCTTCAGCGATCTTCCTCACTTCCTTCACATAGTCATTATCCTCTGTGATTGAATCCTCATCGACATTACAGACATAGATAACAGGCTTGAGGGTGATAAGATGAAGATCATAAACGAGAGCCATCTCATCCTCATCCAGGCCAAGGGTACGTGCCGGTATTCCATCGCTAAGGCACTTGATGAGCCTCTCATAGAGCGGCAATAGCTTCTCGTTCTCCTTCTGCTGCTCCTTGGATACACGCGATAGCCTGGACTGCTTATCGTAGCGCTTCTCCACTGTCTCGAGATCGGCAAGAGCCAGCTCTATGTTTATCGTCTCGATATCAGAAGAGGGATCGATCCTGTTGTTCACATGGATTATATCGCTGTTGTCGAAGCATCTGACAACATGGGCAATAACGCCAACCTCGCGTATTGATGCAAGGAACCTGTTTCCAAGACCTTCGCCCTGGCTTGCCCCCTTCACGAGTCCTGCGATATCAACAAACTCCACAGTCGCAGGGACGACACGCTTTGTCGGAATCAGACGCACGATCTCATCAAGTCTCTTATCAGGAACTGATACTATCCCGATATTCGGGTCGATTGTGCAGAATGGATAGTTCGCAGCCTCGGCAGGTGCCGATGTAACAGCTGAGAATATTGTTGATTTACCTACATTGGGAAGTCCCACGATACCGCAGTTAAGTGCCATGCATTCACCTCTTTTCCGTTCGAATAATCAACCAACACAGCGATTGTGTCAACGGCATCTTATCTATAAGCGCATGGCAGTGTAGAATACAGCTGTGGAAAACAGCGTACTATTGATTACTCTGAGAAAACCTGGTGAGGACGAGCGATCTGCGTTCCTCCGTTCTGCTGAGATAAGAAGCCTTATATCTACACTTGGTCTGAATATCATCTATGCAATTGAATTCACCATCAAAGAACGCATGAATACGACATATATCGGCAAAGGACAGGCGGAAACAGTAAAGGAAGCGGTCCTTGCCTATTCCCCTGACGAGGTGATAATAGACGCATTCATAACACCGCGTGAGGAGAACAACCTCGAACGCATATTCGGAGTACCGGTTTCAGACAGAGAGGCTGTTATACTCGCAATATTCTTCCAGAATGCAAGAAGCAGGGAAGCACGGCTTCAGATAGAGAAAGCAGAAGCTGAATACCTCAGGCCAAGGCTTGCTGACAGAGAGGCAAAGCTATCACAGCAACGTGGCGGTGTAAGAGGCGCAAAGGGAGAAGGAGAAAGGAAGATCGAACTCGAGAGGAGACGGATCTCTGAACGGATAAGAGCTCTCGACAGAGAGATAAAAGCCACTGCTGATGTCCGTAAAACCCAGAGAAAGAGCAGGGAAAGATCCGGGATCTTCTCATTCGCGCTTCTTGGATACACCAATGCGGGGAAATCGACAATACTGAATGCGCTGACTGGCAGCGAGGTGCTGGCTGAGGACAAGCTCTTTGCCACCCTTGATACCACTACCCGCGCTCTGAAACTTCCCAATGGCCAGAAAGTCCTTCTCTCTGATACGGTAGGCTTCATCTCCAATCTTCCTGAAGGCCTGGTCAAAGCATTCTCTTCGACATTGGAGGAAGCGCTCGCAGCAGATGCGCTTATCATCGTTGCCGATGCATCCCATCCCGATGCCTTAGGATGTCTTGAGGAGACTGAGGATACGCTTCTTGCCCTAGGAGCATTGGATAAAGCCCGCATACTGGTCATCAACAAGACCGATTCAGTATATGATGATATCTCATATGCCGCTCTGAAAGCGAAGAAGTACATCATCGCTGAAACAAGCATGAAGGACAAAACAGGAATCGACAGCCTTCTCGATGCGATGATGAAGGTGACGGATGATTCTTTTGGAGATATTACGATAACGGCAGCATGCTCTGCTTCCCTTATCAGCGATATCTACCGCGATGGGAATGTGAAGAATATCGAATATGGAGATGGGGAGATAACGGTCACGGCAAGGATGAGAAAGGAGATGATGGCAAAATATATGGGCCATCCGATGGACAGCCCTGAAAAATGATCCGATCCGCAATCAGAATACGTACAGGACTCCGATTCCTCCTGCACCACCGACATTCGGTTTGAATTCCGGAGCAATCGTGAAATTCACACCAAGACCGACGCGAAGATAGAAGAGAACAGGAACATCTGGGATCTGGTACTCAAGACCTACCTGTGCCAGTGCTCCGATATCCCATGCAAAAGGATTATTCCAGCGGAATGCCATAGGAACCATGACTCCAACAGTTATAGGCATATGATGGCCACCACCGAAATCCGCATCATATACTTCATAGCTTACTCCGACATCAAAGCCGAGTCCTATGCCGCCTATGACACTGAGACCGACATCAGCAAAGATATCGAACTTGCCCATGCCAAATTTCATGCCAAGGCCTGTATTTGTTCCAAGATTGAGACCTATTCCGACAGATCCATCATCTGCAGCACCGCGTGTGGAAGCAGCCATCGCAGGGACAGCAGCCATAAGAGCTACCACGAGAAGCACCAGAACTTTCTTCTTCATCATTTCCTCCTGTTTTTATCTATTAAGCACTACATTTATCCTAGTCCAGTTGCATGGTGTGTACAAGAGCCAACTTAAATAATAGAATCCGGGGCATGGATACTTCTAGAAGCCCCATTACAATACGCGGATTGATTGTAGGAATCATCGGTCTGGTGATAATCACCGCTTCAAGCATGTATGTCGCCCTCCGGATGGGAGCCCTGCCCTGGCCTACTGTATTCGTAACAGTGGTTTCAATGGCAATTCTTGGCAAAGCAAGGAATTCAACGCTTGAGGAAATCAACTGCACCCATACATTGATGAGTGCTGGAGCGATGGTTGCAGGAGGACTGGCATTCACTCTTCCCGGACTGTGGATGCTCGACTCTCAGGCAGAGCTCACGCTCTTCCAGATTGCAGTCATAGCTGTAACGGGAGCCCTTCTCGGTACTTTCTTCACGATGATCTTCCGTCATACGCTGATTGAAAAGGAGAAGCTTCCGTACCCTATGGGAGAAGCGGCGTACAATACGCTTATTGCAGGCAAGGAAGGTAAAGGAGCTCCAATCCTCTTCTCCTCCCTCACACTCTCTGCCCTTTTCACTTTCGTACGTGACGGTCTTGGAAAGATCCCCTCGATCCTCACGGTCTTCGGAGGAAGCACATTGTTCCCATCGCTCTCAGTGTGGGTTTCCCCGATGGCTCTGGGAATCGGTGCCATCATAGGACCAGTGCTGGCTCTTATGTGGTTCCTGGGATCTGTTCTCGGCTACTTTGTCCTGACCCCGGTAGGACTTGCGTCAGGTTTCTTCTCATCGATGGCAGAAGCGGATTCCTTCAGAAGCAGCCTTGGCATAGGACTCATGATCGGAACGGGTCTTGGTGTTGCGGTAAAAGCCATCATTATGCTTATCAGGCGCGGCAGAAGCAAGAACAGCAATATCAGGCGGCTTCTCTTGCCTGCTGCAGTCTTCTCGGCATTCGCCATCATTGTCCTTGCGCTCTTTACGGAGATCACCATCCTTGAAGGAATACTCCTTATCATTGGTGTATATCTCACGACATATCTATCAGGGATGCTCACCGGACAGACTGGCGTCAATCCTATGGAGATATTCGCAATCCTCGTGCTTCTGGCGGCCTCTGCAATATTCTCCCCGACAATCGGTGCGGCTTTCTCGATTGCAGGTGTCACAGCAGTCGCATGCGGACTTACGGGTGATGTCATGAATGACCTCAGATCAGGATCGCTCATCGGAACAAGGCCCCGTTATCAGATAATAGCTGAAGGAATCGGCGGCGTAATAGGGGCAATTGTTGCAGCAGTGGCTCTTGAAGTTCTAGCAGCCAGCATGGGTGGGTTCGGAACGGAAGCCCTTCCCGCACCTCAGGCAGCTGCAGTTGCTGCAATGGCAGGGGGGCTTGATAGTCCTGCAGCATTCGCAATCGGCACGATTATCGGGATGATACTCTTCCTCACAGGTCTTCCTTCTGCAACCCTCGGACTTGGTGTGTATCTTCCTACATATATCTCATCCGCGATGGCACTCGGGGCTGTCATAATGGCAATCGCGGGAAAGTTTGGCAGGAATAAGGAAAAGAGTCAGGAGAATGCAGCTCTTATATCATCAGGACTTCTTGGAGGAGAAGGCATCACAGGCGTAATAATCGCCATAGTTTCAATGTTATGAGAAGATCAATACTTACAGATAGCTATGATGACATCGCAAAGAACCTGAAGCTTGATAAGCCCTTCCAGGCAAAGATAATCTATCATGCCCTGATATCCGGCATAACCGAGTTTGATAGAATCACATCCCTTCCTAAAATGCTCCGGGAAAGGCTCACGGAAGAGCACGGTTCTCTTCTTGCTTCAAAGGTTATCAATACAGCAGAATCGGACTCTGCTGTAAAGCTGGCCCTGCTTCTTCAGGATGGGAGCATAATCGAATGCGTCAGGCTTTCAGACGGCAAAGGAAGATACACAGCATGCCTTTCAAGTCAGGTAGGGTGTGCAATGGGATGCGCATTCTGCAGTACTGGCACAATGGGATTCATACGCAATCTCGATTCTTCTGAGATTGCTGAGCAGTTCCTTCAGCTTTCTCTGCTTGGAAATGAGATAAGCCATATCGTGTTCATGGGCATGGGAGAAGCTCTGCAGAACTTCACTGCCGCAATGGATGCGATAAAATCACTTCATCGAGAGGACGGATTCAACATCTCGTACCGCCGTATGACAATCTCAACATCTGGGTATGTATCAGGGATCAGAAGGCTTACAGAAGTATCATTGCCCTTAAGGCTTGCAGTATCTCTTGTCTCTGCTGATGATAAAACCCGTTCTGATATAATGCGCATAAACAGAACATATCCTCTTTCCGAGCTGAAGAGTGCGCTCCTTTCCTTCCAGCATCATCAGGATAAGAGGATCACGCTTGAGTACTGCATGCTAAGTGGCGTGAATATGGACAGGGACAGTGCGGAGAAACTCAGATCTTTCATGAAAGGGCTGGATGCTATTGTGAATCTTATCCCATGGAATCCTGTAGAAGGCCTTGGCTTCAAAGCCCCATCAGAAAGAGAAATCCATCAATTCACCAATACACTGAGAACTATGGGAATAAATTATACAATCAGAAGAAGCAAAGGACAGAATATATCAGGAGCCTGTGGGCAGCTGGCAACTGAAACGAAACGTACTGCCAGACAGTGAAGCAATCCTATCTGGCAGAGTATGCAGCAAGTATCAGTTCCTAGGCTTTGGGCTTGTCAAGAATTCTGTGTAATTGAATTTCTCATTCATAGCTTGAC
>CALXKS010000052.1 GCA_944389015.1 uncultured Spirochaetaceae bacterium | reverse complement strand
ATCCCAATATGGATATCAGGGAGAAGATATCCTTCTATTCTGTTTTTGGAGGAAGTCCTTATATAAATGATTCTCTTTCTCCTGAAGAAGGGCTCCGGGCAAATATAATAAATACTATCATCGAGCAAGATAGTGTAGCTAGAAATTACATAGAAAACCAGCTTTTCAAGGAAATCCGGAAACTGGAAGGAATAAATGATATCCTTTCCATAATTGCCAATGGCAAGAAAAGCTATAGCGATATCCAGTCAAGGCTTACGGGAAGATCAAGCAGTTATGCTGCGGATAGGCTTGCTGTTCTCGAGAATATGGGTGTGATAAAGAAAACCGCACCTATCAACGATTCTGGGAACAAGAAGAAGGCAAGATATGAAATATCCGATAATCTTATTCGATTCTATTTCGCCTATATCTTTCCGAATAAGAGCGCAATACAGGTTCTTGGAGGAGAAGCCTTCTTTGATTCATACATCGAGAAAAGCCTGGATACGTTCGTCTCCTATCGTTTTGAGGGAATTGCAAGAGAGTATTTCTCAAGACTGGCAAGGAAAGGAAAACTCCCGGGAATTATGGATATAGGGGTTTATAATTATGACAATCCTTCAACACGGAAGAATGGAGAATTTGATGTCGCTCTCAGATTCAAGGATGGATATGAGATTTATGAAGTAAAATTCCTGAAAAATCGCATGGATAAATCTCTGATGGAAGAAGAAATTGAGAAAATCAAAGCTATCCCTTCTTTCAAAGCAAGGAATATAGGATTCATATCCTCAGCAGGCTTTGCTTGTCAGCTGAATGATGTGATTCTTATAAATGGAAAAGATATCTATGATGTCTGACTTTTTGATCAGGCTGCTACTGCACGCAATTCCGCACCGTTCTGAGTAGAACTTTTCCCCAAAAATCTATCTATTATCTATTTTCCGGCCTTGTTTTGTAATATTCATAAAATAACTCCTTGCATGCAAGGAGTTAAATCTTGAGGTGCGAATCGGATTCGAACCGATGAAAAGCGGTTTTGCAGACCGCCCCCTTAGGCCACTTGGGTATCGCACCTTGCATTAAGTTGCTTTATGACTTTAACAGAAGAATAGCTTTCAATCAAGGCGTATGATATAAACTCACGTGAATCTGGTTAAGATAAATCAGGAAATATACAATCCAGGCCAATTCTTTAGAGAAGATACGATACTGACCATTATCTCATCAAAAGCTCTTCCGCGGCCTTTCGTATTGATTCTCCTGAGATGATCACATTCGATTCCGGGATACGTGATGAAGGAACAGGCATGGCTTCGGATGTGATTATCCTGACTTTCCCATATACCTCTCCTGCTTCTGAAAGCACACGGAGCACCGACTCTGCCACACTTCCTCCAAGCGACGGCTCCTGAACGATCATCGCCTTGCCTATCCGAAGGAATTCCCTCTTCAGTGTTTCCTCATCAAGGGGATGGATTGTTGCCAGATCAATGAACGTGATTTCATCGGAGATATCGGAAAGAGATTCCTGCATAATCCTGAAGGCTCTGGAATAACCGATTGCAAGAAGAGAGCCTCCACTGCCATGGACAATGGCTTTGCCTATAGGAATGAATGCCTCGGTATCCCCTATCTCCCCCATCTCCCCATATAATGCTTTATGCTCAAAGAACAGCACCGGGTCATCTATCAGGAGAGCGCTCTTAAGAAGGGCTTTGGCACTGAATGGATCGGACGGTGCAACTGCATACAGCCCAGGAACTCCAAGGAACATCGTCTCAAGAGACTGCGTATGCTGCGGACCATGACCTGTTCCACCGCCTATCGGCGTCCTATATACCATCGGGCATTGAAGCTGCCCGGCACTCATGAACCGCAGTTTAGCTGCATGGTTTATAAGGGCATCGGAGGCGAGAGTGGAGAAATCACCATACATGACCTCGACACATGGATGCAGCCCCATAGCAGCAGCACCCGCCGCCATTCCGGTGAATGTCTCTTCCGACACCGGGGTCTCAAGGAATCTATCAGGATACTTCGAAAAAAGATTGCCTGTCACTCCGAAGCATCCGCCATAAGCTCCTACATCCTCACCTATTATCCTTATATGGGAATCACTTTCCAAAGCCTCATCAAGAGCTTCCCGTATCGCTTCTCTATAGCTTCCACGATGCATTGTCCGCCCATTCGAGAACCTTCCTCTGCTGCCGGAGACTATCAGTCTCTTCATCTCCGGAACCGTGATTATGTCATCCTTATATGCAAGTGCTTTATCGAAAGCCTCATCAACAGCCTTTCTTTCTTCACAGGCGATTCTGCTGATTTCCTCTTCGTCCATTATCTCCAATGAGACAAGGAATGAAGCATATTGCTCAATCGGATCGCGATGCAGCCACTCATCCTCCTCCTCGCGTGTTCTGTAAACGCATTTATCGGATCTGCTATGGCCTCTCATTCTGTATGTGTCAGCTTCTATGAAGAAAGGTCTCCTCTCTCTGAGAATGAACGCCCTGGCTTCCCTGACTGCATTGCTGACGGCAATGACATCATTGCCATCTACTGCTGCAGATTCCATAGAATAACCGTCAGCACGCTTCCAGATTCTATCTGTGCTGATCATTTTTGCAGAGGAGGCAGACATTCCATAATGATTGTTCTCCAGGAAGAAAAGCATCGGAAGATGGAATACCGAAGCCATATTCATCATCTCATGAAGCGTGCCTCTGGATGATGCACCATCTCCGAAGATCGCAACGGAAATCGCAGTCTTTCCCTGTTCTCTGAAAGCGTATGCAATACCGCCTGCAAGACTTATCCCTGACCCGACAACCGCAGAGGAACCGAAATTGGATGCAGATACATCCGTCATATGCATCGATCCCCCGATTCCCATGCATAGGCCATGGCGTGATCCGAGCATTTCCGAGAACATCCGGAAAAGATCAGATCCCCTCCCGACATTGTATCCATGGCATCGATGCGTCGGCACAATCCAGTCTGCGCGATCAAGAGCAGAGGATAAACCTATATGGCAGCCTTCCTGCCCTATCGCGAGATGGTATGTTCCATGAATGAGGCCTTTATTGCCTGCCTCTTCCACCTTCTCCTCGAAAAAGCGTGAACGATACATCAGCGAAAGAACAGCAGGATGATCCATCAGTTTATATAAACCCCTTCGACACGGCCAATGAATAAATGATGCCAGTCGCCATGAGGATAGAAGTTCAGAAGGGATCGGTCAATCAGTTTGTCATCAAGACATGCAGAAGCCAGCCTGGAGCATGTAATGATCATATTGGCTTCCTCAAATGCAACATGCCCATCAATCTCGATCGGCGTGATATGGGCATTCTCGATCTTATTGCATTCACGTCCTGAATGGCTTCCGCAGTAATCAAGCGCTTCTTTGTATTCCGGAGAGAAGAAACTGAGGGTGAATCCGGGATTTTCAGTAATGAACCTGAATGTATACCTGGATTCTCGGACAAAGACATATGCTACAGGAAGTTCCCATAGATAGCCGAAACCACCCCATCCTGCTGTCATCGTATTCCATGAATCGGGTGTACCAGCAGTCAGCAGGAATGAATCTTCGCTTATCACAGTAAAAGGATTAAGCTCAAGCTGCGTATAATTGACTTTCTGCATATCATACCTCCTTTCCTGATAATCATTATACCATAGAGACTATCCGCATGACGCCTCTTCAGAGCCATCTCATTACATGAAAAGCAGGTTTTCCAGAAGACTATCAGCAATGAAACATGCTTATGATTTTTCTTTCCTTTCTTTTTTCTGTTTTTTCTTCACAGGAACAATTATGTGTTACAATTCTTTAACGTGATATTAACAGTTTTCTAACAAAAGGAGGAAACAGATGAGAAAGGCATTTATCAGTCTTCTCGTATTCGCCCTTATAGCGATACCGGTATCAGCCAGCGGAAGCGGTGAATCTGCCGCAGCCGCAGAAGTCTCTCCTGTCGAGGAAATAATCCAGCAGGCAGAGGGAATGTCGATGGAGGAACTGGCAAAGAAGGCTATCGAGGAGTCAAACGGAAAGATGTTCTATGGAGTCGGAAACTCAAGCCGCGGAAAGACAGCTCTCCCGCTCTTCATTTCCTATCTCCAGACAATCGATCCGAACTATACGCTCAACTATGAGTGGCAGCAGCCGAAGAACAACAAGATCTTCGATCAGCTTACCGCTGATTCTCTGAAGAGCACAGGTACATTCGCAATGACACTCATCCAGGATGGAAACCAGATCGAGAGCAAGATGGTAAGGACAGGCATTCTCGATACATTCATTCCTAAGGAATGGGCAGAAGCAAATGGAACCACTGCAGCAGAGTATACAGGATATCTTCCGCTCCAGACTCTGAACAAGGTATTCATGTACAACAATACAGGCGACAAGTCATATGACAACGTATGGGACTTCGTAGCACCTGGCGAGCACGGCCTGTTCATGGATATCGACTCTGAGATCGTCGGAAAGAACTTCCTCTACATGCTCACATCGGATCAGTACTCCGCAGAGCTCAAGAGCGCATTCGATGCACTTTCCGCTGATGAGCAGGCGGTATTCCAGCCAACAATCGATGCTGTCGCAACAGATGCTTCGGATCTCGGACTTGGCGAGAATGGCAAATATGCCCTTGCATGGATCAAGCTCTGGGTTGAAAGCTACAATGCACAGACAGACGACGGACCTATCTGCAATACTCTCGTTTCTGCATCGGCAACCGATCAGTTCGGTCTTATCGTATACTCCAAGCTCAGAAGCGTTGAGGAGTCTGCAACCGTATCCAAGAAGAATGTCGATATCGCAGCCTATAACGATGGATACCAGGGATTCGGCGGCTATGGCTACTGCCATTACCTTTTCGTCACAGACAATTCACCGCTCCCGTGGACAGCATGCGCATTCATCGCTTACATGGTCAACACAGCTGATGGCTTCTCCGCATGGGGCAAGGATATCGGCGGATACTCATCCAATCCTGTTGTCGCAGAAGAGACAGAGGCTATCTATCAGCACAAGACAGGCGGAATGGCTGAAGACGGCGTAACAGTCGAGTTCCCGGCTCTCAATGACCGTGGCGGCGACTGGTGGCTTGCCGAGGACAGACTTGTCCTTGAGGATCCATCCTACTGTGCTTCCGTATCGTTCACAGTCGGCAGCTGGATCGAGATGCTTTCAAAGTATACGCCTTCCTAAAAGGCATAGATAACGGTGCCCCTGCACTGAGCGGGGGCATCTTTCAGGATTCAATATGGCAAGAAATACAGCAGCTATCCAACAGCACAGCCTGTTCATGAACAAGATAAAGACATTCTTCTCCAAACCGCAGAATGTCATACTTCTTCTGATGGGCATTGTACTGACAATAAGCACGGTTGCACCGATAGTCGCCATCGTAGAGGATACGATAAAGATCCATCCAGGCACTATCGATGAGTATCTGACAGGACGAAGTAGCGGATTCACGATAGCAAACTATACAGACCTTTTCACTTCCCCGCTTGCAAAGCGCAATCTATGGGAACCGCTACTGAATACAGTATGGCTTTCTGTCGGATCATGTGCGGTCGCAATACTATACGGAGGGATCTTTGCATTCCTCATAACACGTACGAATCTGAAATACAGGAAATATCTTTCATCGATATTCATCTTCCCTTATATAATGCCGCAGTGGACGCTTGCTGTTGTATGGCAGCATATGTTCTCATCAAATGCTGTCACAGGAACATCAAACGGACTATTGGCTTCATTCGGTATAATAATGCCGGCATGGTGGTGCATAGGGCTTTTCCCCAGCATCGTCGTACTGGGCCTGCATTACGCCCCGTTCGCATACATACTCATCGGAGGAATCTTCCGCAATATGGATGCGAACCTCGAAGAGGCTGCTACGATTCTCGACACCCCGAAGTGGAAGACGATGCTCAGAATCACCATCCCGATGATAAAGCCAGCCATCCTCTCAACAATCCTCCTTGTATTCGGAGGAGCGATGGGAAGCTACCCCGTGCCACATTACCTCAATCTGACAACGCTCTCAACGAAGTACGTCTCGATGAATGACAAGTACACAGGAGAGGCAAGCATCCTCGCAATCATCATGATGCTCTTCGGCGTTGCGATCATGTTCATCAACCAGCTGAGCATCAAGAGCAGAAAGAACTACACAACAGTAACAGGAAAATCGGGACAGATATCCAAGCTTAACCTCGGGAAAGCAGGCAAGTACATCATAGCCATTGTGCTGATTGTCGTTACGTTCTTCACTTCCATCTTCCCGATCATCTCATTCGCATTCGAGACATTCCTTCCGAATCCAGGAGACTACAGCTTCCTGTATACAGGAGATACATCGAACCTCACGACCAAATGGTGGGTAACGAGTGAGAACATAACAGAGAACGGAATGTATGGGCAGATGGGAATTCTCCACAACAGCACGATATGGAGAGCCTATGGAGGTACGATACTCGTTGCAGTATGCTGTTCGCTCTTTGCTGGAACAGTAGGCACGATGATCGGATACGCAGTCTCCAAATCAAGAAGATCGAAGGCCGCAAACTACGTCAATTCCGTAGCATTCCTCCCATACCTTATGCCATCGATTGCGGTCGGAGCTGCATTCTTCATCCTCTTCTCCAACCAGTACATCAACCTTTTCAATACATATACGCTTCTCATAATCGTAGGAACGATAAAGTACATTCCTTTCGCATCAAGAAGCGCGCTGAACTCCATGCTTCAGCTCTCAGGGGAGATAGAGGAAGCTGCGCTGATCCAGAATGTCCCATGGCATAAGAGAATGCTCAGGATAATCATCCCGATCCAGAAGACATCGATTCTCAGCGGATACCTTCTGCCATTCATGACATGTCTCAGAGAGCTCTCGCTCTTCATGCTGCTTTGTGTGCAGGGCTTCATACTCGCCACTACACTCGACTACTTCGATGAAATGGGTCTATACGCATTCTCCAGCGGCATCAACCTGATACTCATCGTTACGATTCTCATATGCAATACCATCGTCAATAAGCTCACAGGAGCCAGCATTGACAGCGGAATAGGA
Organism: uncultured Spirochaetaceae bacterium; assembly: GCA_944389015.1. Classification (GTDB taxonomy): domain Bacteria; phylum Spirochaetota; class Spirochaetia; order Sphaerochaetales; family Sphaerochaetaceae; genus Ornithospirochaeta. The sequence goes on along the minus strand of CALXKS010000052.1, from coordinate 13,495 downwards.
GGCTGATATGCCAGAAATCAAACTTGAACATGTTACAAAGCGCTGGGGTAAGTTCTATGGAGTGGATGATCTCTCCCTTACTATAAAGAACAATGCATTCGTCACGCTCCTCGGTCCATCCGGATGCGGAAAGACAACAACGCTGAGGATGATCGCAGGGCTGGAGACTCCTACAAGCGGGAAGATCTCCATCGGGGACACTGTCGTATTCGACAGCAGCACCGGGATAAACGTTCCCGCGAACAAGAGAAAGGTCGGATTCCTCTTCCAGAACTACGCGCTCTGGCCGAACATGACTGTCTATCAGAACATAGCGTTCGGACTTTCGAACATAAAAGAGGAAATGGATGAGGTCAGCGAGGATGCCAGGTATGCATCGAAGCTTATCTCGATCCTCTCCTCGCCAGCTCCTGCGATAAGCGCGATCGAGGACTCTAAGGGAAAGGATGGGAAGATCGACGAGAAGAAGGCTCTGGTCCATCTCACAGAGAGCTTCCTGATTCCTCTATCAGCAGCTAAGCGCCTGTATAAGATAATAACATCCAGTTCCTCCCATGATTTCTCTTCAGACATCTCCTCTCTCAGAGCGGCTGTGGATGAAGCGAAGAAGAAGGCAGAGGCATCGGGATGCACGCTCTCCGAGGATTTCCGCCTTATGAAGAACGGAAGCCCTGTAAGGAGCGTCAGGAAACTCTCCAAGGATGAAATAGACCTGTCAGTCAGGAGGGTATCGAAGCTTGTGAAGATCGGAATGTTCATGGATAGGTATCCTGCAGAGCTTTCCGGAGGACAGCAGCAGAGAGTCGCTATTGCAAGAACACTTGCACCAGAGCCCTCTGTGCTCTTCATGGATGAGCCATTGTCGAATCTCGACGCAAAGCTAAGACTTGAGATGCGCTATGAGCTTCAGAGACTGCATGTTGAGACAGGAAGCACTTTCGTATATGTCACCCATGATCAGATGGAAGCCATGACGCTTGCTACAGATATCTGTCTGATGTCCAATGCTGTGCTGCAGCAGTATGCGGCACCGCTTGATGTATACAACAAACCTGCGAATATCTTCGCAGCGGACTTTGTCGGCAACCCTTCCATCAACTTCATTGATGCAGAAGGCGGACAGGAAAGCGATGGCACCATCAAGCTCTCCGTCTTCGGGGGAAGATCTGCAACATTCAAGCCGGAGAAACCGATAAACCTGCAGGAATGGAGGAAGATGCGGGACGAGAGCAAGAAAGCAGAGGAAGAGGAGCTGCAGAGAAAACTCCAGACCAAAGGCTATGTGGAGAAGAGCAATAAGGATGAGGTATTCAAGTACCACATCCAGCGTGTTGTCGAGATCGATGACTCCCTTGAAGGAGCAAAGGAGACCACAGACAGGGATTTTGTCCTTGGTGTCAGGCCTGAGCTGATCGAGATGGATGAGAACGGTCCTCTTGAAGGCGAGATCTACGGAGCGATGCCTACAGGAATGGAATCAACGATAAAGGTAAGGATCGGAGACTTCCTTCTCACATCTGTGATCTTCGGGAATCTGCACTTCAGAATAGGAACGAAGATAAAGATGAAGATCTCAAGCGAGAGGATAATGCTTTTCGACAAAGCCTCTGGAAAGATCATATCGCTTGGACGGCTTGAATTCTGATTGTCCTGAGGCTATTCAATCAATAAGCATAATGACCCTGACTGCCGCATCGGATTGCGGCAGTTTTCAATGCTCAGGAAATGGGACTACCGCGCACTATCCTCTTAAATCCACGCTTCCCGCAGGGGTATTGAGATAAAGATACCTGCAATCATTCTCATTCCCTGATTCTTTGCATATTGCTGTATTGCGCTCACTCCTCCACTCATCATCCTCTTCACTTTTCCGGGCATCTCGCGGATATGAACATTGCCGTCACGCTTTTCACTGCCTTGCTTATTCTGCTCGGACTATGCGGTGTACTCTGTATGAGATAATGAACATGGTTGACATCGGCTGATGCTTCAAGAAGCCTTATCCAATCGTGCCAGGGTTCTATCCCCGTGCCTATCTCAGAATACATTCCACAGGCTCTGCTATTGCAAGGCACAGTATTCCGAGGGGTATGGCAGAATGATGGTATATGAGATCCGATACGCTATGTGCTAGATGTATGTATCCGCCCTCTTCTTCAATCTGCAGCCCTTCACCCCGATTCTAGAACAGAGGCTTTCCGGCACAAGCATATCAGCACGGATAAAGAAGCAGGGCACCATGCCAATGCCCTGCAAAATCAGAAACTGATGTACTGCATTCAGGATAACCGTACCATCAGGCGCCTTTTACCTTCCTGTATGCTTTCTTAAGCAGCGGAGAAACCGATACAAGAACGATCAGTATGATGAAGCACCAGCATATCCCTCCTCTGAAGAATATAGCAGGATTTCCGCGCGTCATATCGAAGGACTGTCTTACATACTGCTCAAGCATAGGTCCGAGAACGAATGTCAGCAGCATAGGCGTTGTCGGCACATTGGAGATCTTCATGAGATATCCAAGGACACCGCAGATCAGCATAAGCACTACATCGAACATCGTATAGCTATTCGCATAAGCCGCAATCACGCATACAGCGATGATGATAGGCACAAGCACCTTCTTTGAAACCGAAATCGCGCGGACAAGAACAGGGATGCATGCAAAAGCCAGGATAAGGCATATGACATTGCCAATATACATCGATGCGATAAGAGACCATACGAAATCAGGCTGCTCTGTAAAGAGGAGCGGTCCAGGCTGGAGGCCCCACATCATAAGCCCTCCGAGAAGCACTGCAGTCGTAGCTCCTCCGGGAATGCCTAGAGTGAGGAGAGGAGCAAAAGCACCTGCCGCAGCAGCATTATTGGAACTCTCAGGAGCTGCCACTCCGATCATTGATCCCGTCCCTATCTCATCTCTGTCCTTGTTGATCCTCTTCTCCATCACATAGGAAAGGAATGCGCTTGTCGTTGCGCCGGCACCGGGCATTACCCCGACAAATGTTCCGATTATACCCTGTCTTATTGAGACAGGAAGCATCTTCCTGATCTCACTCCATGTCGGAATGCAATCGCGGATTCTCACATGAGTGGCGACTGCTCCATCATCTCCGGTTATGATCATATCGATAACCTGTGAGAAACCGAAGAATCCAACTACCATCGGAATGAATGATATTCCTGAGAGAAGACTTATCTGACCAAAGGAATAGCGGGACTGTCCTAATGCGGGATCAACACCGACTGTGGCGAACATAAGCCCTATTCCGGTGGCAAGCAGCCCTGCCGGTATATCATCGCCGAGAAGCCATCCTATAGAAGTGAGGGCAAAAAGTACAAGGAGCGCAAGCTCAGGTGCGCCGAAGGCAAGTCCGGCCTTCGCAAGAAGCGGACCGGATACTGTAAGGATCAGTATACCGATCGTACCTCCGATGAACGAAGATACAGTGGAGGCATTAAGAGCCTTCCCCGGCAGTCCTTTCTGCGTCAGCTTGAATCCATCGATACTGGTCACAACAGCAGGGGAATCACCCGGGATATTAAGGAGAATGGCGGAAAAAGCCCCTCCGTACATCGTTGAATAATACAAACCAGCCAGAGCGATTATCGCAGTGGTGGGATTCATGCCAAAAGTAAGCGGGAGAAGCAGAGAGACTCCTGTGATTCCCCCTAATCCAGGCATTGCGCCTATGATAAGACCGACAACCGCGCCGAAGATGGCCGCTGCCATATTCTCAAGGCTGAAGGCAATGCTGAAACCATGTAACAATAATGCGAGATTTTCCATATTACCTCCTCCTTAGAACAATCCGAATACTCCCATCGGGAGCGGTACGGCAAGCCACAGATCGAATATGAGCCACAGCACAACCGCAGTGCCTATACCGACCATAAGGGATTTTCCCCAGCGCTCCTTCTCATAGAACACCATCCAGGAAATGATGAATGCACCAAGGGCCGGGATGAGTCCGATGATATAGGAAGCAATGATTATCCCTACAACCCCAAGAACAGGGAAAACAGACTTGATAGAGAAGTCGGATTTCTCCTTCGTCCTATAGCGGCGGACAATCAGGACTATGCCGAATACAATAGCGAGTATGCCCGCAATCAGCGGGAACAGACCACCTCCGGGTCCATTAAGGACCCAGAGTTTATAACCAAAAGCCTTAACTGCCCAATATAATCCAACAAGGACAGACAGACCAGGAAAAACATATCCCATAAATACCTCTATTTCAGAAGGTCGAAGTATCCGACTTCCTCGAAAGTCTGCATTACCTGATCAACATGCTCCTGAGTGAACTGCATAGCCTCCTCATGCGGCATGAATGCAGGCTGAAGATTGTTTGCTTCAAGGTAATTAACATTCCATTCCTCAGTCTCTGTTATTCTCTTACAGAGATCCACATAGTAATTGAGAGCAGCCTCTGGCATATCCTTTGCTCCGGAAAGCCCTCTGAATTCGCGATAGGTTATCTCAGGATAGCCAAGCTCTACAAATGTAGGAGCATCACCGAAAAGCTCACCTGCGATGCGCTCAGGAGCGAATGTTACGATAGGCTTCAGCAATCCGCCGCGGACCTGTCCGATGCACTCACCGGGATTGAGGATGCCAACATCGACATGACCGCCAAGGAGGGCGCTTGCAACATCGCCGGATGAATCATACTGGACATAGTTCATATCAAGTCCGATGTATTTCTTCATGAGCTCAAAACCAAGCTGGCTCGTATTCCCGCGCTGGTCAGACCCGAACTTGAGCTTGCCAGGATTGGCTTTTGCATACTCAATCACATCCTCGATTGTCTGGAAAGGCCCATCTGTGCGTACACAGAGCGTAACATCATCCCATGCCATTATCGCAATGATATCGGTCAGATCATCCCACTGCATCTCCCATCCATTGACAGCAGATACTATGATATTCCCTGAATGAAGCGAAAGAAGCGTATACGGATCTCCTTTCTGGGAACCAACATAATTGTATCCTACTGCGCATGCTCCGCCTGGTCTGTTCTCGACAACGAAGTTCTTCTCTGTCATCTTGTTGCGGTTGACAATATCGGCAATCATCCTGGCAGAGATATCAGAACCGCCGCCGGGGTTGGCTGGAACAATGATCCTGGCTTCCTTTGTCATTTTGAAAGTGCCATCATCGGATACTTCACTACCACCCTGAGCCATGAGCGGCAGAGAAACGGCGACAAGCAGTGCCAGCAGCACAGCTGCAATTCTGAGTCTATTCATTCTTTCCTCCTTTTGGAACGCAGATTACATCAGATCCTGTTCTGCGCGCAGTGCCCAGAGCATCGAATCCTCAGGTTCCTCAATCATTGAATACGTGATTATCGTTCCTTTCGGAACATCCGTCTTAAGACGCCTGCCATTAAGCATATGCGCAGGAACAGGCGAATCAGGTGCTATCGGATGGGCTGGTATCATGTGGGTCAGGAACCTCTCATCATGATCATTTCCAACGATATCTCCGGCTTTCAGGTCTATAACAGCTTCCTGGACAATATCGAAATTCTGCCTGTATCCGGAATCAACAAGGGAAATTCCGTATATACCTGCGGCTACAAGAGTCGTAGCGGCCTCAACTCCGCAGAGGTGGTAAGGTTTATAGACGAGGGCTACGGAACCTTTGCGATTCGAAATGCATCCCTTGGTATTGAGAATCATCTGGGAGTAATCATTATCCGCATGGACAACAATGAATACTCCTCCGCCCAGCCCTGCTTCCCTTTTCTCATGGATATCCGTAACGACTTCGATAGCTCCATCCGTGGAAAGGATTCCTCCGTCCTCCTTCATGCAGAGAACATCCGTGATCTCCGAAGTGCGGATTACAGCATCATGGAGCAGCTCGGTATCCGGACGGAGTCCTGCAGCATTCGCCGCTATCACCATCTCGCAGAGATCGAATCCTCCGCGCTTATCAAGCTTGTCAAGAATCTTCTTCCGCAGAGCTATTCTTCCAGCAGGATCATCTCCCAGATTCTCGAACAGATCTACCTCGCTATCATCAAGCTGGACTGTCTTGGTCTCTTTTATCGTTATTCCATTGTCACGATATACAGTCACGGTCTTATCCACGCTATCATAGATGAATTCCGCATCACGGCTCTTGCCTCCGCATACAACGTGCAGACCCAGACTCCTAGCCCAGTCGATAAGCTCTATAAGAGCCCCATGCTGATCACCATCCACAGGAGTATAGACAACACCATTATCCTCTGCATGCTTACGGAGAATCGGCCCTACGCAGGAATCAGTCTCCTTCGAGACTATGACCACATTCTTGCCATTGCGTATAGCTGCCTCAGCATGCCTCGCGCCAGCTTCCGGATTGCCGGTGCCTTCGACAATCGTATCAATCGGAAGATCCATCAGAAGCATAGCATCCGACACTGCAGCTACTGCACCGCAATCCATTGCGCCGACGATCTCTGATTTTGTTTCGCAGAATCTGATTCTATCAGGCCCCAATCCCGCATGCGCTGCTGCTGTGCGTATCGCATCCGCATTCTTATCAGCGATTGCAGCAACCCGGAGATCATCGATGACAAGCGACTGGATCAGAACAGCCGTACCGAAATGACCCGTTCCGATAAGCGCAATTGAAGTTGTATCCTTTTTTCTGCCGTTAAGATTATGGTAGAACATTTTCACCTCTCTTTTGTGCTTATCTACTGCAGGTTCAATGCCAATTTGGGAATACATCAATTTTTCAGCAATATAATTTGCAGAAATAAATAAAAATAGATAATAGATAATTTTTTATGTTATTCTGCTATACGGTACAGCAATGCAATGCGTTGCAATTGCTAATGCATTGCATCACTGCAATATTCCAAGTCTTTTCATGCGCCGATAAAGCGTAGAAGCATCAATACCAAGCTCTGCTGCAGTCTCCTTCCTGGAACCTCCGTGCTTCTCGAGAAGCCTCAGTATCCGCTCCGTTTCATTTTCTGTCTTCTGAGGGATGCTCCTGCGTACGCCGAGGGCCCGTATGACATCCTGTCTCGAAGCCGTCTTTCCCTCTGCGAATACAGCAAGCCGCTCTGCGAAATTCTTCAGCTCCCTCACATTTCCAGGCCATCCATATCCAGCAAGAGGAGCAAGAGCATCCTCTGCAATGGAAATCACATGTCCGCGATGACGTTCCGATTCCTCCAGAAGAAAATGGGAAAGAAGGATATGGATATCACCAGTGCGCTCACGCAGCGGAGGAATGCGGATGGAGAGAACATTGATCCTATACAGGAGATCTGAACGGAATGCCCCGCTCTCCACAAGATCCGCAAGGCTCCTGTTCGTTGCTGCGATAACCCGTACATCGATTGGGGTTATGCAGTCATTCCCCAGCCTGATGATCTCCTTCTCCTGAAGCACCCTGAGAAGCCTTGCCTGGAGAGGCAGCGGGATCTCGCCTATCTCATCAAGGAATATGGTTCCGCCATGCGCAAGCTCGAATAGCCCCGCTTTGCCTCCTGAACGAGCTCCGGTGAAGGCTCCATCAACATAACCGAAAAGCTCCGATTCCAGAAGGCTTTCAGGAAGCGCAGCACAGTTGACTGCCACAAACGGGCCACCGGACCTTTTCGACATGACATGGATGCTGTGCGCGAAAAGCTCCTTGCCGACACCCGTTTCTCCTTCTATAAGAACATTCGCCTCGGATTGCGCCAGGCGTCTGGCAATCTCCTTAGCCTCTGAAATGGCATCCGAACTGCCCTTGATATCGGAAAGATCGTATTTAGCAGAGAAGCCTTTCGATCGCCGGCTGGTACGGATCTTATTCTCGATACGATGTATATTATCGACAGGCTGGAATGTGACTACATATTCAGGGCGGTCACCTGAAGATGGAACAGGTATGAGGTTAAGGCTGACTTCCTTTCCTGCGATACGGCAGATCTCACCCACACAGGGGCTCATGCCATCTGCCGCAGCCCGTATATCGAATCCATCGATTGCCGAAACGATGCTCTTGCCGACCCTATCCGGTCCAAGTATGCTCTCTGCATAGCGATTGAGCATGATAACATCAAGATCGGAATCAATTGAGATGACGCCATCTGCAGTATATTGGAGGATTGTCTCGATTCTATCGCTCCTCTGCCTCTCCGCCCTGTAGATCTGAACACTTCTGACAGCCTCATCGATAGCAATCGATACAGATTCCTCACCAGTCTCCATCAGAATACAGGGGAACCCTATCTCGCCAGCTGCCTCATATACTGCTCTTCCGCCAAGAACCACATCCGATACACCGGAGATAGACTTAAGAAGATGCGAAATGAAATTCGTCTGCTCAATCGTATAGCTCATTATGGTGATATCGGGGAACACAGAGCTTACTGATTCAGCACCATATGTCATGGAATGGGTTCCGACGATCGCAATCCGTCTAGCGGTATATCTGGTTCTGGCCTTATTGACTGCCGCAAGCACATCAAAGCCGCTCAGCTTGAATTCCACGACAGGGAATCTGAGTCCGGCTTTTGCCTGCTGGGCTGTGAATCCACGGGCTATCACCACATCGGTCGATGCTGGCAGCATGCTCTCAGGAGGCAGCTCTCCCGTCTTTGTCGTAAGAATGTGCGATTCTATGCTGCTCCTATCCGGACGTTCATCCAGGACCTTCTCTATGACAGCGCGCAGTCCTCCATATGGACAAAAGAAAGTTATCCCTATCATAATCTGCCGCTATCCATCCAGATAAAACTCATGGCAAGCATTATACCACAGCATAATTCCATTTGAATACCGGACGGCATACGCTTTCTGAATACAGATATTCCATTGGCAGAGAAGGAAAAAACAATGGTATTCTCAAATCATAGCCATTGCTGTAGAATGTGGACATATCAATTGTGGAGAGTAAGCGATGGAGAATCTAAATCCTCCTCTTGCAGAGGATCTGAGGCGCATTCTCATTGATGAGAAGGCAATAGCAGAACGCGTAGATGCGCTTGCTGATGAGATCAACAGGGATTATAGGAATATAACGGACCCTCTTATACTTGTGGGAGTACTGAAGGGTTCGTTTATTTTCATGGCGGACCTTTCGCGCCGTCTTACGATCCCCCATATCGTTGATTTCATCGCGATATCATCATACGGGAAACAGGGTGATAAACGCGGAGAGGTAAGACTGCTGATGGATACAAGGGAGAACCTTGCGGATCACGATGTGCTTATCGTCGAGGATATACTCGACAGCGGCAACACGCTCAGCTATCTTATCAGCGCATTCAAGGCACGTGGGACAAGGTCGGTCTCGACTGCGGTATTCCTCGACAAGCCGGAGCGCCATGAGACGGAAGTTCCCATCGAATACAAAGGCTTCACAATCCCTGATGTATGGGTTGTAGGCTATGGGCTCGATTACAAAGAGAAGCACAGGACTCTGCCATATGTTGCAGAGATGATCCCTCAGGCATAAGGACGCATATGGACGAGAAATTCTACGTTAGCTATAACACTGTTCATAAACTGATCAAGAAGCTTGCACAGAAGATCGAGGACTCAGGTTTCGATCCTGATGTCATAGTCGCAATCGGATCCGGCGGATTCATCCCAGCAAGGATAATCAAGACTTTCATAAACCGTCCTATCTTCGCTGTCGGTATCTCATACTATGGAATGGACCATAAGCACCGCTCCCATCCGACGAAGATCCAGTGGATCGACGAGGTCCAGGAGCAGCTCAGAGGCAAGAAAGTCCTTCTGATCGATGAGGTTGATGATACCAGGGCAACGCTCGCATACTGCGTCGGAGAGCTTCTCTCGTATCAGCCGGAGGAGATTGCTGTTCTTGTTCTCCATAACAAGCTCAAGAAGAAGGATGTGGAGTTCCCGCCTGAGATAAAGAGGTACTACCCCGCTCTTGAGATTGAGGATGTATGGATCAAGTATCCATGGGATGCTGATAACATCGATGAACATACGGAGAAGGAAAAGGAAATGATCACTGCTCTGAAGAAGCAGGGAAAGGAGCTTTTCGATGGGATCATATAATGTAAATGCTGTAGTCGGGCTTCAGTGGGGAGATGAAGGCAAGGGACGCGTCGTTGACTATCTTGCAAAGGATGCAGACATCGTCATCCGCTATCAGGGCGGTGATAATGCAGGCCACACTGTCATAAACGATAAGGGCAAGTTCGGTCTCCACATCATTCCAAGCGGAGTATTCAATCCGGAGACGATGAATATCGTATCTGCAGGTACTGTTGTCAATTTCGACAGGATGCACGAGGAGCTTGAGAACATAAGGAAAGTCTCGGGTCTTGAGATCGACAATCTCTTCATTGACGAGAGGGCACATATCATCATGCCATACCATATGGCGCTTGATGGAGCCGAGGAAGGCAAGAGAAGCGATAAGGAGAAGATCGGGACCACAAAGCGCGGAATCGGGCCATGCTACTCGGACAAGGCTTCCAGAATGGGCATCAGAGCTGCTGATATCCTCGAGCCAGAGAGGCTTGAGGCGAGGCTGAAGCTGCTTCTTCCGAAGAAGAACAGGGATCTTGAGTACTATGGGCTTCCGACAGTAACGCTTGAGGACATGATGGCACTCTGCGCAAAGTGGAAAGAGGAATTCGGAAGGCATATCATCGATACGGTCCCGGTTGTGCGTGAGGCTGTTGAGAGCGGCAAGAAGATCCTTCTTGAGGGGCAGCTCGGGATCATGCGCGACAATGACTGGGGAATCTACCCATACTCGACATCATCCAATCCTACAGCAGCAGGCGGCTGCAACGGCGCAGGAATCCCTCCAAGGGCAATAAACAAGGTCGTTGGTGTGGCTAAGGCATATTCTACATCTGTCGGCGGCGGTCCGTATATGACGGAGCTCTTCGATGCGGATGGGGATAAGCTCAGGGATATCGGTCATGAATTCGGTGTCACAACAGGACGCCCAAGAAGATGCGGATGGTTCGATGCCGTTGCAGCAGACTATGCCTGCTACATGAATGGAGTGACAGATGTCGCTCTCACCAAGCTTGATGTCCTTGATACATTCCCGAAGATCAAAGTATGCACTGGCTATATGATAGATGGCGAATACTACTCACATCTTCCTGAGACAAGGCTTCAGGAAAGAGCTAAGCCAGTCTATGAGGAGTTCGATGGATGGATGGCAGACACGACATCATGCAGGACATGGGAATCCCTTCCAGAGAAGGCAAAGGAGTATATCCTTGCTCTTGAGAAGCTGATGAATACGCATATCACATATATCTCAGTAGGTCCTGAGCGTGATCAGCTGATCATCAGATAACGCGGATTATTGCATAGTACTGAGCAGGGTTCAGAGCCCTGCTCTTTTTCGTATCACTGGAATGGAAATCATATGCAATTCAGGAAAGGATATCCCTGATAATACCGGGTAATGCCTCTGCAAGCGCTCTATGGCTTTCCTTTGTCATATGCAGGCAATCGCTCCCGGCATGGGCCACTGATGCAGCATCGAAGAAATAGGACCCGGTCATCTCCGCTGTACGCGGATTGGATTACAGCATATCAGCATATTTCTGGGCCTCAGGTGAGAGGAGATCATATAGCAAGATATCCTTGGCGCCTGTTGACTTGCCATAATACATCTTATGCTGTTTTATAGCCCGAAGAAGCTTATCCGGATCAGCAAAGAAAGCATGCACAAAATCGTATGTCTTTACCTCTGCAATCCTAAGTTCTGATTTGCAGTATTCTGAAGGCTTCTTCCTGCTGTTCCGGAAATCATTGTATTTACCTAGCGATAGGATAATGAGGATCTCGATTTCAGGACTTGTAATGTATCGTGTATCACTGGAAATAAGCCTACGATATGGCCTGGGAACTGAAAACACTTCGCTTTTGCTGTCCTGCACATGAATCACATCAATAGATTCGCTGAAATCATACCCAAGATACCTTGTACAGAATACAGGCCCCGAGGCTCTCCTGATGAAGTCCCCGCTAAGGAGATCTTCCTTTGAGAATACGAGAAAACCGTTTTCGTGGAGTATATCGAGAATAGCCCGTTCGGCACTGCCTTCATAAAGACATGCAATCATGAGCGGGACCTCCACTCCAGCCTGGAACCACTATCGCCTATTATATGCTCAATACTCCTTTTCAGATTGATATATGAACTATAATCAACTGCTGTTCCCAGATCATAATAATTGCTGAAAAGAAGATCGCTTCTCTTTACATCCCTTCTCTTGAGGAATTCCGCAAGGTTCCTTATGACAAGATTCCATTCTGGATCCCTCGTTGCGATATAGATGCTATCATTCCGAGCAAGTATATCCAGCAGTTCCTGATAATGTGTCGTGAATACAATATGCGCTCCATGAGGATTAGTTTTCTTCCTCATGAACAATTCGATGATATTCACAACAATCGTTTTATTGAGATTATCCTCTATCTCATCTACAAGAAGATATCCTCCGTATTTCAGAACAGTCAGAATCCGTGCAAGAAACCCGATACCGCGAAGCGTACCTGAAGAAAGACTTGATATAAGCTCCATATAGGAGAGCTCCTCAGGAGCCCTTCCTCTGCGGTAAACACAATACAGATTCTCAGCTTTGACGTTGATTCTTTCAATTGAGCTATCAAGATAAGGGATAATCGCATCTGCCGCAAGCTGTATCATACGGCTATCTGGCAAAGAACTTTCCTGATATGAGAACACCCTGGGTGAATCGGATTCATTGACGGAGGCAAATATAATGGATTTATCTGATTCAAGAAAAGATCGCTGCTCCATGGAAAGCCCTGTTCTTCTGAGAATATTGATATAATTTGCCATATCGGAAACAGTCCGCTTACTTACAAGCGATTTGGCAAACCGAAGTATTCTCTCATCTTCAAAGACAAATCTGCCATCCTGCTTATTTATAACAGAGATAATCCTATAAAGATTGCCATCTGATGAATATAGTACATTGATTACTATAGGCTTACTATCATAGAACCGATCAAGGACTTTCCTGGGGTTATCTGCATTAAGCGCCTGATTGCACAGGAAAACCTCCAGCATAAATTCAATCAGAGAGAGCAACGATGTCTTTCCTGATGCATTAATACCACTTATAGCCAGAATCTTATTATCGTATAGCGAGCCCTGTATCCTAGAGACAGAGGAATCAGCATCTACATCATCATAAACTTTCTGCAAGGGAATAAAACTGAAAGAACATGATGAATCCTCATACTCCTTTATATTCTGTATGAAGAACTCCAAAAGATAGGTATAAGACGGCACTGACATATGAGCATCCTCAATTTATTACAAAAAATTTTGAGTTGATAACGATACATAGAGAGTATAGCACATATTTTTCATATTTATTACAGATTTTGCGTAATAAAATTGAAATAAAAGGAACACGAAAGAAGCAAGTGCATTCATCCCTAGAGACTGTAAATAAATTTGTGGACATTTGAGAAAGCTCCTATGCTAGAAAGAAGGAGGCATAGGAGTTTT